>CAXBIJ010000068.1:0-13235 GCA_963975675.1 uncultured Maribacter sp.
TAACGCTTTTGCTCTTTGTCCCTTTTATCAATAGTACCGTTTCAGATTTAAGTAATTTACTTTCTTTACTCTCTGCAACCATTATATTGTTGTTTTTAGGTATTAAAGATGATTTGGTTCTAATGACAGCCAAAAAGAAATTTGTAATTCAATTGATTGCTGTTTCTATGGTATGTCTGCTTCAAGACGTAAGAATTACAGATTTTCACGGTTTATTAGGTGTATATGAATTACCCTACTTTGTTTCCATATTATTTACAGTTTTTGTTTTTGTTTTAGTCATAAATTCAGTTAATTTAATTGATGGTATCGATGGTTTGGCTGCGACTATATCTATATTGGCTAGCTTCGCTTTTGGTACTGCTTTTTTTATAGCAAACGATTTTATGATGACCTTACTATCAGCTGTTTTAATAGGTTCGTTGTTAGGTTTTTTAAAGTATAATTTTTCAGAGGACCGTAAAATTTTTATGGGTGATTGTGGTTCTTTAATTGTAGGGTTTTTATTGGCCTACCAGGGAATCAAGTTTCTCAATATTAATCCAGAAAACGTTCGGTTTTATAATGCTAATAATTCTTCCATATTGTTATTAGCAATTTTGTCTTATCCGTTGTTTGATTTACTAAGAGTATTTATTGTTCGAATGATGCAGAAGAAAAGTCCTTTTTTAGCGGATAGCAATCATATTCATCATAGATTGTTGCGATTAGGGCTAAATCATAAACAATCTACTTTTTTGCTTTTTGTAAGTAATCTTACCTTGATAATTATCACTTTTTTTACAAGTGATTTGCAGATTAATATAAGCTTAATTGTTGTTGTCTGTTTTGGGTGCTTGCTGTATCTTCTACCTTTTTTAGGAGTTTTTGAAGAATTTGAAGCAAAAGAAATCGTTGCTGATGGGTCTAATAAGAAACAGAATATATTTTCAAATAATAATTTAAATTCAAAAGTTTTTTCTTCAGAAAATGAAGTGGAAGAAAATGTTATAAGGTTAATTAACCTTGAAAATTCAAATGGAGTTGAATCAGTATTTGAAACTCAGAACAAGAATCTAACTTCTAAAAGAGTTCAAGAAATAAGAACTTGGTCGAGTAAAAAAAAGAGTAACATCAGTGGTGATATAAGTAAGATATAATTTGAATCTTATAAGTTGAATACTTAATGGGCGTTTTTTATATAAGATTGACTTAATTTAAACTCCTTAATTCAAAATTTCATCAACAAAATCCGTAGTAGGCTTTCATAGTATATATCAAATAATTCTAGATATTAGATTTAGAACTATAAACTCGTTCAATATATTTTAAGTGGCTCAAAATAGCAGTAAAAATAGTTATAGACAGATAATGAAAGCAACATCCATATTTGGTGGAGTGCAAGTATTCAATATTCTCATATCTATAGGTCGCTCTAAAATTTTAGCTGTTTTATTAGGTCCGGCCGGTATTGGTGTTTTAGGCCTAATTATGTCTACCACCAAATTGATTAGTTCCTTAACGAACTTCGGCCTTGGTATTAGTGCTGTTAAAGAAATTGCAATCGCATTTGAGTTAGGTGATGAAAACCAGCTGGCTAAAACTATTGTTATTGTTAAACGATGGATTTGGTATACAGGGCTTTTTGGAGCACTATTAACCATACTTCTTTCTCCATTTTTAAGTGAATTAACTTTCGGAAACAAAGATTATACAATCGCTTTTGTATGGCTTTCAATAACCCTCTTATTGAACCAACTAACTAGCGGAAGTTTTGTTTTTCTTCAAGGTCTTCGAAAGCTTAAATATTTAGCTAAGGCCAATGTTATTGGTGCAGCTTTAGGTCTTATCGTTTCTGTTCCTATATATTATTATTTGGGAGTTGAAGGTATAGTACCAGCCATGATATTTACTTCAATACTTGGCTTTATTGTCGCCTACTATTTTACAAGAAAGGTGAAGCGTATTAAGGTTCCGGTAACCATTAAGGAAACGAAAGAGAAGGGTAAAGGAATGCTTATGATGGGTTTTATGCTCAGTATTAGTGGCATCATGGTTTTAGGTGTTTCTTATGTTATTCGGATATTCATAAATAATAGCGGAGGTGTTGAAGATGTAGGTTTATACAATGCTGGTATTGCTATTATTTCAACCTATGTAGGCCTCTTGTTTACGGCTATGGAAACTGATTATTTTCCTAGGTTGTCAGCTGTAATTCATGATGAAAAAAAAGCTATTGAACTTATTAACCAACAAGCAGAAATTGCTATTTTAATTTTAGCACCTGTACTCATTGTTTTTCTAGTATTTGTAGATTGGATTATTACAATATTATATTCTTCTGAGTTTATACCAATAAAACAAATGATTTATTGGGCGGCATTAGGCATGTTTTTTAAAGTAGCCGCATGGGTAGTTGCATTTTTCTTTATTGCAAAAGGCGCTAGTAAACTATTTTTTTGGAACGAGTTGGTAACTAATATGTATACTCTAGTTTTAAACTTGGTGGGCTATTATTACTGGGGTTTAACCGGATTAGGATTCTCCTATCTTATTTCTTATTTCATCTATCTCATACAGATTTATACAATAACTAATAAAATATATAATTTCAGTTTTAGTAGTGCAATAATTAAGATTTTTCTCCTTCAATTTTCTTTAGCAATTATCTGTTTACTGGTTGCCAAACAAATTTCTTCACCATGGAGTTATGGTATTGGAGCTATTTTTATACTTATATCCATGTATTATTCGTTTATGGAATTAGATAAAAGATTACATCTTAAAGATTTAATCGCAAAATATCTTAAAAAATGAGAATGGTAATCAATTTAATTGAGGGTCTTAAACTGAAAATCGGAGGTAAATAGAAGGATTGATGAAGAAAATCAAGATACTATATCCATATATTATTCTATTTGTTTTAATTTATTTTGGCGCCGTAAAAATAGGACCAATTACATTTTCTCAAATCTGGAAAATTCCTTTGTTTCTATTTCTTATCTGGCAAGTTCTTATTAAAACAAATGATAAGAAATTAGGGATGATTAAATGGTCTTACGCCAGAGCAACCAAAAATTTGGTAACCGCAAATTTCTCGGTAAGCTACTTTTACGGCATTGTCGATTTTATACGCTATATGATGTTTCCTTTGATGTTTGAATATGCCTATAGAAACATAAAAAGTATTCGAAAACTTGATAAAATGTTATTGGGTTTTGCACAATTTATCATATTATCTGGTATACCATTTAGCTTGGGTATTTTAGAAAGCAAGGCTGAAGATGCACAAAGTTTCATTGATTTTGATAGCTATATTGGCATGTTCCAAAATACTCATGGGGCTTCCATTACTACAACTACTGCCGTTCTAATACTTATGGCTTTCCTTAAAGTAAATTCTACGATTATCACGTATAAAAAATTGAACTATGCATTACTAATTTATGGTATTTCTTTGATCTATCTAACTTTTGTAAGAACTGGTTACTTAATGTTTATTGTTGGTGTGGTGTTTTTATTTCTACCTAAAAAACTAAATTTTAAGCAAGTTATGTCTGGTCTTGCGGTGTTTTTGATTTTAGGTGTCGGCTTCTATGTATTATTGGAAACCAACGAAACTTTTTATAATCGAATTTTTGATATAAGAAATGGAAAACAAACAGCTGCAGGTTCAGGACGTTTTTTGTTTTGGATGGCCTCTTTCGAACTTTGGTATAATGGATCAGTTTTTGAGATGATTTTTGGTCATGGTTTTCATGATCTAATCATGTATATGTATCAAAAGACGGGACTTCCAGTATTCGCACATAACGAATTTTTCACCCAATTGGGTCAGAATGGATTATTGGGTGTTGTTTTTTTTATTGGGTATTTAATATCACTATTTAAATTTATTTGGAGAAGAAAGATTTTGCCATCTTATAGATTGGCAATGGCAATATTTTTTCTTTACGGATCTTTAATGATGACTCAAGGTGGAATGTGGTTTGAATTAGATATTTTCATGGTTTTAGTATTTGTAAAATTAGAATTTGAAAAGGTTCTAAGAAAAAGAATGTTGCGCTATGATTAGGCAGATATTGGTTACGGTTCCAAAACTATCATTACCTGGTGGTGTAAGTGCATTTTGGAATGCTCTTTTACCAGAATTTCATAAGATGGATGAAGTACATTTTAGAACTCTTGAAATTGGTGGTCATGGTAAAAATGTATTTGGGCCATTAATAGATCTATGGAATTTAAGAAAAGCTACTAAGTTATCTACAGATTTGATACTATTGAATCCGTCTTTGGGTAGTCGTAGTTTTTTTAGAGATGCATTTTTTGCAAAATATTTAATTCGAAACAATATTCCGTTTGTAGTATTTTTTCATGGATGGAATCTTCAGTTCGAAGAAAGAATAGATAAAAAGTACATATCCTTTTTTCAAAACAGTTTAGGTAGGGCGAAGAAAATATTTGTTCTTTCAAGCGATTTTAAAGAGAAATTGTTGGCTTGGGGTTATCAGGGCGAAATCGTTGTTGCTACAACTACTGTAGATGCCAAATTATTTCAGAAACAGGTGGTTATTAATGAAAGTAATTCTAGTCTAGATTGCCAAAAAATTCTTTTTCTTTCAAGGTTGATTAAGGGTAAAGGTGTTTACGAGACCATTAAAGCTTTTGAAAATCTTAGAATTGATAATTTCAATATTCAGTTGATTATTGCTGGTAGTGGTGAAGAATCAGAAGCTATAAAATTATTGGTCGAGCAGAACGAAAATATTACCTTAACAGGGCATGTAGAGGGGCAAGAGAAAATTGAATTATATAAGAATTGTACACTGTATTGTTTGCCAAGTTATAGTGAAGGTCTACCTACATCTGTATTAGAAGCAATGTCATTTGGCAAACCAATTATTACGACACCAGTTGGGGGTTTAAAAAGCTTTTTTCAAGATGGCGTAATGGGTTACTTTGTACAGCCAAAAGACGCTGATGATTTAGAGATGAAACTGAGAACCTTACTTAAAGACCAAAGCTTAAGACTAAAAATGGGCACATTTAATTTCGACTATGCTCATCAACATATAATGAGCGATAAAGTTGCTAAAAAGATGTTCGTAGAAATCAACATGTTTTTATAGCTAACACAGCTGCGATTATCATTTTTGCTAACTATGAGTTACCCACGTGGGTTTACTTCAGCTAATTACTCTTCTAGTAGTATTTCCCTTCAATTTTGCGCATTACAATTCTAAACTAAGTACAGCAACTACTTTCATTTTAAAAATTAAAATACGGCCAAAACTCCCTATTTAATTGATGCTTTGCGTCTTTTTTAAGCAGGTCTCCGAATCTTAATGTAGTTAATCGGCTTTCTTTAGATGCGACGAAATCTAGCTATAATTTAGTGGCATGTAGATAGATTACAATTATAGCAAATGCTATTTACTAATTGTATTTACAGCTAAATTAATATATGTCAATAATTGATAATTCATTTTTAAAACTTAAAAAATACTGTGAAGATGAGCAGTATAAAGGTTGGGATCCTTATGACGGTTTAAATTCTAAGGTTTTTAACGCTTTGCCTTTTAGAAAATGGAATGTTGCGCGATTAGCGTGGATACAAGGTTTTAAAAGATCACCGGTGAATTTTAGAAAATTACTGATGGTGCCAAAACAGCATAATTCTAAGGGATTAGCTCTTTTTCTGTCAGGGTATTGTAACCTGTATACTATTGCAAAAGAGGGTAATAATACTTTTGGTACTGTTGAAGAAATTGAAAAATCTATCATAGGGTTAGCAGACTTATTATTAGAGCGGAGAGATACACGTCATAGTGGGGCCTGCTGGGGTTACAATTTTGATTGGCAAGCTAGGTTACTTTTTTTGTTTCCAAAAGAAACGCCAACTATTGTTGCGACATCGTTTTGTGTAGATGCCCTTTTCAAAGCATATGAAATCACTAAAAATGAAAGGTATTTAAATACAGCAATTTCATCTTCAAAATTTGTGATAAATGATTTAAATCGTAGTGAATTAAAAGATGGATTTCTTTTTTCATATTCTACATTAAATGGAAATAATACGGTTATAAATGCAAGTTTGTTGGGTGCTAAAATATTGAGCCAGGTTTACCAATATACAAAAGATGAGGAGCTTAAAGAATTAGCCTATAAAACGATTAAAACCTGCTGCGATATTCAATCTGATGAAGGTTCATGGGTATATGGTTTATTGAATGTACAAAGTTGGATCGATAGTTTTCATACAGGCTATAATTTAGATGCTATACAGACATACCAAGATATAACGGGCGATTTGAGCTTTAGTAGTTATATAAAATTAGGGCTAAGCTATTATTTGCGAACATTCTTTTTAGAAGATGGTACCCCTAAGTATTATCATGATAAGACCTATCCTATTGACATTCATTGCCCTGGGCAATTATTTGTTACCCTGTCAAAAACAAAATCATTTGCTGAGAATAAAGACTTGGCTGATAAAGTTGTGAAATGGTCCATAGAGAATATGCAAGATGCTAAAGGGTATTTCTATTATCAATTAAAAAAAGGAGTGAGTTCAAAAATTTCCTATATGCGTTGGAGCAATGCTTTTATGTTCAATGCTATGTCCAACTATTTAAAAGAGGTACAATAAATGAAATCTGAGAAAATTAGTGGTGTTCAAGTATACATCCCAGAGTCTAGAAAAGCTTTGATGGAATTTGCCTTTGCGAATAAAAAAATACTTGTTGCAGTAAATAGCGAAAAAATACACCATGCCAATGACCAAACTAGAGCCATTATCAATAGAAATGTTGGGTATTCTGATGGTATAGGAGCTGTATGGGCCTTGCATAAAAAAGGGCATGATGAGGCGATTAAAATACCTGGTTGTGAGCTTTGGCTAAATATTATTAAGGAATATCAAAACAGTAAAACATTTTATTTAGTTGGCGGTAAAGAAGAAGTAATTCAACAAACAGTTGGCTATTTAAAAGTTGAATTTCCAACTATTCAAATAGTCGGTTTTCGAAATGGCTATTTAACGGAAGCTAATGGTGAGGAAAATTTGATTCTTGATATTAAAAATAAAAAACCAGATGTAGTCTTTGTTGCCATGGGGTCACCCAAACAAGAATTGCTAATGGAGCAAATGTATGACGAACATCCTGCAGTTTACCAAGGTTTAGGAGGTAGTTTCGATTTGTATATCGGTAACACACAAAGAGCACCTAAATGGTGGTTAAGAAATAACATGGAAGGCTTATATAGAACAATAAAGGAGCCCAGAAAACGAATTATGCGCGATATTAAGCTACTGCCTTACTTCTATAACCTTGTGTTCAACAAACTTTAGTTATAGAAACCAAATTTAAATTTTTAACCAATTCTTTTCATAAAGAGGTAATTACAATTTAATTTATACAAGAGGATGTTATCAATTATAGAATGTAATAATGTAAAAATTTGGAATGATTTTCTTGAAAAGGAAAAGACAAATCAAATGGTGACCATAGCACATAATCCGTGCTTAGGACCCATTTTGTATAAGACTTTTGGGTATACCCATAAAAATTATTGCGTATTGGAAGGAGAAGACATAGTAGGGGTTTTACCGACAGTGACCATAGGGGGTAAAATTGTTTCTATGCCACATTTCTCTTATGGAGGTCCGATTTTAAAAGAAGGTACAATTGATAATTTTAATATATCATCTGTGTTTAAAGACGCTAAATATGAGATTAGAAGTTTTTCAAAGCTTTCGGATTTTAGAAATGAGAAAAAATTAAGTTTTGTTGTTCCCTTACATAAACAGGCAGAGGAGATTTTTATGTCTTACACCTCTAAAATGAGGAATAAAATAAGAAAATCTGAGAAATTAGGGTTTACAATTACGAAAAACGGACCTAATGCTCTTGACCATTTTTATACTTTGTTTTCGAAAAGAATGTTGCAGAAAGGCTCACCTCCATTGGGGAAATCTTTTTTTAAAAATTTGGTAGAACATTATACAAATGGTGAAGTAGATATAACCGTGGTATATGATGGTAAAAGACCAGTTGCAACAGGCTTCTGTTTGTCTTATCTCAATTTTAAAGAAATCTGTTGGGCAAGTACAGATCATGAATACGATAGATATAACGTAAACTCTTTTCTTTTTTGGGATTTGATTAAAGAATCAATTTCAGAAGGGTTTGACTATTTTTCTATGGGTAGATCTACACGAAATAGTAATAATCACAATTATAAATTACAGTGGAACCCTATTGAAATTCCGCTCTATTTTAATTTTTCAGAAAAATCTACGGGTTCAATTAAAGATTTTGAATTTCTAACCAAAATTTGGAAGTATCAACCATTAAAAACATCACAGATTTTAGGCCATTACGTGTCTAAATATGTGTATTAATAAAATCGTTTTAAAAAATGAAGATTCTAACGTTCGACATAGAAGAATGGTTTCACCTACTAGACCACCCTGCTACCAAAACTGAGAAGCAGTGGGTGAACTATGAAACACGTATTCACGATAATATGGAAACCATATTCAATATTATGGATAAGTATAGGGTTTCAGCGTCATTTTTCGTGGTAGGATGGATTGCTGAAAAATATCCTGAAATCGTAAAAATGATTGATGATAGAGGGTATCAAATAGGTAGCCACACGCATACACATCAATTAGCTTACCATCAAGATAGAAAAACATTTTATAATGATGTAGAAAAGTCAATTAAGACCATCGAAGATTTAATTGGTAAGAAGGTAGAGCTGTTTAGGGCTCCCGGTTTTTCGATTTGTGAAAAGAATTTATGGGCGTTTGAAGTACTCCATGAATTGGGTATAACAACTGACTCCTCCGTGTTTCCGTGTAATCACTCACATGGGGGGTTGAAAGGCTATTCTTCTTCCAAACCATTTGTTTTAAATTATAATGGTATCACCTTAAAAGAGTTTCCAATTAACTCACATTCCATAATTGGTAATAAGATGGTCTTTTCAGGAGGGGGATATTTTCGACTGCTACCCTATCAGTTTATCAAGAAGGCTACTTCAAAATCTGATTACATCATGAGTTATTTTCATCCGAGAGATTTTGATTTTGACCAACCAATTATTGAAGATTTATCTACTGTAAGACGATTTAAATCTTATGTAGGATTAAAATCATGTAGACCAAAACTTGAGAAGTGGCTTGGCGATTTCGATTTTATAGATATAGCCACCGCTAGTGAACAAATAAATTGGGACCACGAAAAAGTATCTCTATTAGATTCATAGTATGAAGAAAATCACACTTATTGCTGGCGCAAGACCCAATTTCATGAAGATAGCTCCTATTATTCATGCGATTAAGGCAGCCCAATCACAGGGTGAAAAAATACAATATCGATTGGTGCATACGGGTCAGCATTATGATAAGAAAATGTCTGGAGACTTTTTTGAACAATTAGATATACCTACCCCTGATACAAATTTAGGTGCAGGTGGTGGTTCCCAATCAGAACAAACTGCCAGTATCATGATAGGTTTTGAAAAGGAGTTATTGGCAAACCCAGCTGATTTAGTGATTGTTGTGGGTGATGTAACCTCTACCATGGCATGCGCTATAGTGGCACAAAAACTGCACACTAAAGTTGCTCATGTAGAAGGTGGTATTCGTTCTTATGATTGGACAATGCCAGAAGAGATCAATAGATTGGTGACAGATGCGATAACCAATTATTTTTTTACCACTTCAGAAATTGCGAATGAGAATTTACTTCGTAGCGGTGTAAAAAAAGAACAAATCTTTTATGTGGGTAACACCATGATAGATACTTTAATGAAGCAACGCCCTCGTTTTAATAAACCAGCGATATGGGATGAGTTGAAGTTGAAAGAAAAAGAATATATGGTTATGACCTTGCACAGACCTGCAAATGTTGACCAAGAAGAACAGATAAAATCGTTGATGAATGAAATAATTGTACACTCAAAAGATGTGCCTTTAATATTTCCAGTTCACCCGCGTACGGCCAAAATTTTAAATAATCTTAATATCAATCATCCAAGATTACATATGGTTGAACCTTTAGGATATTTAGAGTTCAATTATTTAGTTGAAAAAAGTAAGGCTGTAATTACAGATTCTGGCGGTATTACAGAGGAAACTACCGTAATGGGAATTCCGTGTATGACCCTTCGTGATAATACAGAAAGGCCTGAAACAATTACAGAAGGCACTAACGAGCTTTTAGGAACCGATCCCAAGGCAATTGAGCCCGCTATGAAGAGGCTTTTTAACGGTGAATGGAAAACCGGAAGCATTCCATATTTATGGGATGGCAACACAGCAGTTCGCATTGTCGATAAAATACTGGATTTCAAAGAATTATAATAGAAGCGTAGCTTGTTATATATAATATTGCACATGACATTAGTTATAAATCTATATCTGTAGATACTAAAAACCAATAAAAAAAGGTTAGCTACAAGCGATATAGTAAGTGGTAGAATAATATTGAAATTTCTCATGAACGAAAAAACATACGTATTAGATTTTGAAGAAGATAAGGAATCTTACGACCTAAGGGAATCGGTATCTAAATATATACGGTACTGGCCTATGTTTTTGGGTATGGTCATTTTATGTTGTGCCATTGCTTTCGCATATGTAAAATATTCGCCGGTGATTTATAAAACCGAAGCGAAGATTAAGATATTAGAAGATGCAATGAAGCCTAGCGTTGTTAAAGATGTAATTTCTATTGCAAATGCAAACCCTAATAATAGGTTGTTAGAAATTCAAAATCAAATTGGGATTATAAAATCGTTTCGCTTATTGTATAATGTAGTTAGTGAACTCAAATTAGACATAACGTATCATAAATCCAACGGTATAGCCTACTCAGAAGATTTGCAGGTACCTTTTGTAGTAGAAAAATCTATTTCAGATGAGTTGATAAAAAAACCTTTAAAGTATGTTATTAGTTTAAGCAATACAGCTTTTAATATTAGTGATGATATGGGATCTCAATTTGTAATTCCCTATAGTAAAACAAAATCATCTAAAGAAGGTTTGCCATTCAGTATTCTATTAACAGATACCATAAACCATATTAGTACTTATGGTGATGATAAATTTAAAGTCATTCTTGATTCTAAGAAAAGTACTTCTTTAAAGTTGGCAGAGAAATTGAGTGTCAAAACCGAAACGAATAGTGAAATTTTAAAATTATCATTGAATGGCGAAAGCAAGCAACGTTCTGAAGAAATATTAAATGCAATAATTGATGATTTCAACAAAGATGGTATTCTAGATAGGCAATTGGTATCAAGAAGAACTTTAGAAGTAATAGAAAAACGTTTCGTTTTTCTAGCACAAGAATTAGATTCTATAGAGGCAGGAAAACAATTTTTTAAACAGAATCAGAACATTTCTTATATACAGTCAGATGCTGGAGTTAATCTTCAAAAGAAGTCTCAAGCAGAAAGTGAAGCGGTACGATTAGAAACTCAAGTATCATTATCACAACTTTTAAAAAAGACCGTAACCAATGAAGCGGAATACAGTTTGTTGCCATCGGATATCGGACTGGCTAATAGTGGCTTAAATGAAATGGTATCGACGTACAATGAAATGGCTCGGGAGCGTCAGAGAATCATCACCTCCGTAGGATCCAATCATCCTACTTTATTAAAATTATCTAAACAATTAGAACTGAGCAAACTTAATATTCTAAGTACAGTAAACGTATACGAATCGCAACTAGCATTATCTCTTAAGCGTACGAATCAAGAAAAAAATTCCGAGGGTTACAAGTTTTCAAGATTACCTGAAACCGAAAGAATGCTACGGTCAATAGAGAGACAACAAAGTATTAAAGAAAATTTGTACTTATTGTTACTGCAGAAGCGTGAAGAGGCAACGATAGATTATGCATCTACCGCACCGACCATTAAAGTTATTGAATACGGTCTTACTAAAATTGATCCACTTTGGCCAAAAATTACTATAGTGTATCCTGTAGGTTTTTTACTTGGTCTTGTATTGCCATTTTTAATCTTATATATTAGATTTACTACAGATAATAATATTCATGATCGTTCAGAAATAGAGAATTTAAATCCTGAAATACCGGTAGTCGCTGAAATTCCGTTCTTTGAAAAAGATAAAAAATTTATAGACGAAAACGATAGATCTGTATTGGCAGAATCGTTCAGAATATTAGGTGCGAATGTTACACATTTATTAGCCCTTGAAGAAGATGATGAAGTTGGTAAGGTGATTTTCGTTACTTCTGCAATTAAAGGGGAAGGGAAGTCGTTGATTGCCCTTAATCTTTCACTAGCCTATGCTAGTATTGGTAAAAGAGTTTTACTTGTCGGGGGCGATTTAAGAAACCCAACCTTACATTCATATATGAATTTAGAAAAGAATAGCACTGGCTTGGCCGATTATCTTTTAGGTAAAGTGGTTGATTTTAAAGATCATCTTTTTGAAGGGTTTGATTCGAATCCAAATCATAAGATTTTGTTGAGTGGTGCAGTGCCTTCAAATGTTCCTATATTATTGTCCGGAAAATATTTTGATTACTTTATTAAACAAGCGAAGAAAGATTATGATTTGATTATAATGGATACCGCACCCACCATGTTGGTGACAGATACCTTATTGATAAGTAAACATGCTGATATTACATTGTTTGCCGTACGAGCTGGGGTTACTGATAAAAATGTGATGAAATTCTCTAAAGAATTAAATAAAACCAAGAAGCTGAATAACATGGTTTATGTAATGAATGCTGTAGGTCAAATTCATAATAGTAAACTTAATTATGGTTATGGTTATGGTTATGAAATGGAGCAGCCTAGTAAATCAAAAAAGTGGTTTAAAAAGAACTAGTCGATTCTCTTTAGTAACTTAGAACTTGTAATTTTTATACCAATTTAATGAAAATAGGCCTTCTTATCAATTCTATAGAACAGCTTGATAATTGGCAGTTAAGAGTACTTGACGGAATATATAGCGATGAACAATTAGATTTGGTTCTTCTGCTGGCTAATAATAAATCTGTTGATTGGCGATTAAGCACATCAAGAAATTTCGTTGCCGATACCACCAAATTAACTGGGGCTACTGGCTTACTTTTAAAAGGACAATATTTTTTAGAAACCAGCTACTTTTTCAAACCCAAAAGTGTTTCTGTAAATAATATTTTAGGATCATATGCACATACCTTAGATTCCTATGAATTAAAATGTGCGAATGAGAATGG
>CAXBIJ010000069.1:0-13209 GCA_963975675.1 uncultured Maribacter sp.
AATAGCCATACAAGGAATTAAAGGTTCGAATCACCATCAAGTAGCTAAAGATTGTTTTGGTGATGAAATAGAGCTTGTCGAATGTTTTTCTTTCGATGAGTTGGTAGATAAGTTATTGTCAAATGAAGCAGACCAAGGAGTAATGGCTATAGAGAATTCTATTGCCGGATCAATTATACCGAATTATGCTCTTGTCAACCATAATAACTTGCATATTATTGGGGAGTATTATTTAAATATTCATCATAATTTAATGATGCTGAAAGGACAGAAAATTTCAGATATTTCTGAAGTAAGTTCACATCCTATGGCATTGTTGCAATGCAAGGAATATTTTAGACAATACCCGCATATTAAATTGGTAGAAGATGTTGATACTGCTGAAACGGCTAAACGTATTCAAGAACAAAAATTAGCTCATGTAGCAGCCATTGCACCAAAGGTTGCGGCAGAATTATATGGTTTGGACATCGTAGCAAACGACATACAGACTATTAAAAATAATGCAACCCGTTTTATCATTGTACAAACAAAAAAGGCTGCGTTGCCAGAGGCAGAAATAACGAAGGCTTCCATTCGGTTTATTACCGACCATAAAAGGGGCAGTTTAGCGGCTGTGCTTAATGTTATGAGCGATTGCAGATTAAATTTAACGAAAATACAATCATTGCCAGTTATAGAAACACCTTGGAAATATGCCTTTTTTGTGGATGTAACTTTTAACGATTTTGCAGATTTTACAAAGGCAAAAAGTCTATTGAACATCATGTCAGAAGATTTTAAGGTTTTGGGTGAATATAAAAATGTTAGACAATGATACGAACGGCCGATAGGTTAAATACCGTGCAGGAATACTACTTCTCAAAAAAGTTGAGAGAAGTACGTGGCTTAATGGCGCAAGGTAAACCTATCATAAATATGGGAATTGGGAGTCCAGATTTGACTCCTTCAGATCATGTATTGAAAGCAATACAAAATTCTGTATTTGACGCTGGGGCACATCAATATCAAAGCTACCAAGGCTTACCTCATTTAAGAGAGGCTATAGCAAGTTTTTATAATGAGAAATTTGACGTAACGGCAAATCCTACCACTGAAATTCTACCGTTAATGGGGTCTAAAGAGGGTATTATGCATATTAGTCTTGCGTTTTTAAATGCAGGGGATGAGGTGTTAATTCCGAATCCGGGGGATCCAACATATACATCAGTAACTAATTTGGTTGGGGCTGTACCTAAGTACTATGATTTAACCGCTGATAATGGTTGGTTTCCAGATTTAGAAGAATTGGAGAAGCAAGATTTGTCTAAAGTTAAAATTATGTGGTTGAGTTATCCGCATATGCCAACTGGTGCTACGGCAACTAAAGAACAATTTGTGAAAATTGTTGCCTTTGCCAAAAAGCACGATATTTTGTTGGTAAATGACAATCCATATAGTTTTGTGCTGAATACAAAACCAGCAAGTATTTTAAGCATACCTAATGCGAAAGAAGTGTGTTTAGAATTGAATTCGTTGAGTAAAACATTTAACATGGCTGGTTGGCGTGTAGGTTTCGTTCTAGGTAGCGAAGACCACATTAATGCTATTTTAAAGGTGAAGAGTAATATGGATTCGGGTATGTTTTACGGAATTCAAAAAGGCGCCATTGCAGCCTTAGAAAGTAGTGATGATTGGTTCGTTGAATTGAACAAGGTGTATAGTGCACGTAGAGAATTGATTTTTCAATTGGCGGACACGCTTGGGTGTACTTATGATAGAAAGGCTGTAGGTATGTTTGTTTGGGCAAAATTACCTGAAGGCAGTATAGCATCCGAAGAGTTTATTGATGATATATTATATAAAAAGGATTTATTCATAACACCAGGAACCATTTTTGGCAGCAATGGCGAAGGGTATATTCGCTTTTCACTTTGTATCACAGAAGATAAAATAAAAGAGGCAATCGCAAGATTTTAGTTTGATGAATGTATTCGTAATCGGTATAGGTTTAATTGGAGGTTCTTTAGCAAAAGACATAAAGTCTACGCAAGAAGATGTTACCGTTTACGGTATAGATTCTAATGCCACACATTTGGCAGAAGCCAAAGATTTAGGAATTATCGATAAGAACGCAACTTATCAAGATTTGCAATTGGCAGATATGGTGATCGTGAGTATCCCAGTAGATGTAATGGTAACCGAGCTTCCGAAAATATTAGATTCCGTACATGAAGATTGTGTGGTTTTTGATGTCGGGTCAACGAAATCGTTAATCTGTAGAACTTTAGAAAATCATCCGAAGAGAAGAAATTTTTTAGCTTGCCACCCAATCTCAGGAACAGAATTTTCTGGTCCGTCGGCAGCTATAAATGATTTGTTCAGAGATAAAACGAATATAATCTGTGAGGTTGAGTTGACTGCTTTTAAGTTACAAGAAAAAGCTTTGCAAATTTTTCAAGCGATAGGTATGCGTATTCGCTATATGAACCCTGAAGCGCATGACAAGCATATCGCATACGTCTCTCATTTATCGCATATAAGTGCTTTTATGTTGGGTAAGACCGTAATTGAGAAAGAGAAAAACGAACGTGATATTTTTGATATGGCGGGCAGTGGATTTGAAAGTACGGTGCGTTTGGCAAAAAGTTCACCAGCCATGTGGACCCCTATTTTTAAGCAGAATAAAGAGAATGTGGTCGAAACATTAGACGAGTACATACAAAATCTTACAGCATTTAAAGAATTACTGCTGCAAGACGATTACGAGGGTATTTACAATGAAATGAATAATACCAATAAGATAAAAGGAATATTAAAAGGAATACCGTTAAACAAGAAATAGAATAATTAAAATGGAAAATTCAAAACAAATGAGAACATGGTTGGATGATTTAAAACTAGACCATCCACTAGTAATAGCAGGGCCATGTAGTGCGGAAACAGAGGAACAAGTTCTAGGAATAGCAAACTCTCTTAAAGATACCGATGTAAATTATTACAGAGCAGGTATTTGGAAACCCCGTACTCGCCCAGGAAATTTTGAAGGTGTAGGCGCATTGGGCCTTAAATGGCTTCAAAAAGTTAAGGCTGAAACAGGCATGAAAACAGCTACTGAAGTAGCAAACCGCGCGCACGTAGAATTAGCTTTAGAGCACGATATCGATTTATTATGGATTGGTGCAAGATCAACAGTGAGTCCGTTTATCGTTCAAGAAATTGCAGATGCATTAAAAGGAACTGATAAAATTGTATTGGTAAAGAATCCGGTGAATCCAGATTTGGCTTTGTGGTTAGGAGCTGTTGAGCGTTTGGCTACTGCAGATATTAAAAATTTAGGGGTAATTCATAGAGGTTTCTCAACCTATGAGAAAACGAAATATAGAAATATTCCAGAATGGCAAATGGCGATAGATTTACAAACTAAGTTTCCAGATTTACCTATAATCAACGATCCATCGCACATTACCGGAAATAGAGAAATGATTTTTGATGTTTCACAAACTGCTCTAGATCTTAATTTTGACGGATTGATGATTGAAACTCATCATGATCCAGATAATGCATGGAGTGATGCTGCTCAACAAGTAACACCATCTAAGTTAGTTCAGATTATGAGAGATTTGAAAATTCGTAAAGAAGATAACACAGAGGCTGAATACAATTCGAAGTTAAACAACCTAAGAGCGAATATTGATATTTTTGATAATCAATTAATCGAAACTTTAGGTAAGCGTATGAAAACTTCAGATGCTATCGGTGAGCTTAAAAAAGAGAAGAACGTTGCTGTATTGCAAAGCACACGTTGGAACGAAATTTTAGGAGCAATGATTCTTGAAGGAGAAAGCAAAGGGCTAAGCGAAGAATTCATTCTTCGTATGTTCAAAGCAATTCACCAAGAGTCTATTCGCCACCAAGAGAAAATAGTGAACGGGTAAATTCTGCTTAACTTTTTAGAAAAAACATCTGTGTTACACGGATGTTTTTTTTTTGCTCAATAATTATAATGTAGGAAAAAAAATACAAAATCACAATATGAATTAAAGTCGGTCGTTAGGGCTTTAACAAACCGATAAATAATCGAACTTTAGAGTATGAAAAAATGTTTACTTATTACCATTATGCTGATAGTATCCTTATCAGTAAAAGCACAATCTTATATAGGTTATTTGACTGATAATTATAGTGGTGTTAATGGTGTAATTGCCAACCCTGCAAATATTGCTGACTCACGTTTTAAAACTGATATTAATTTAATAGGTGCAAGTGGTTTCTTTGCGAACGATTACTTTGGAGTCGGATTTTCAGATTTGACTTCAAGTACTTTTGATTATAATACTGATGCTATTCTGTCTCTTTCCAACAATAATAATTTTACAGGTTCTGTAGATATTTTAGGACCTTCATTTATGTTCAATGTAGGTAAGAAGTCATCTGTAGCCTTATTTACAAGAGCAAGAACTTTTGTTTCAGGAAATGAATTCAATGGGGAAAGCATTGATAGTTTTAATGATAGTATTGATGAAAATCAAGATTTTGTTGTTAACGAAGGTGATTTCTTTGCTTCGGCTAATGGCTGGGCAGAAATTGGACTAACGTATGCTCAAGAGCTGATGAATAAAGAGCAACACTTCTTAAAAGGGGGTCTTTCGTTGAAATATCTAAAAGGTTACGGTAATGCTTATGCTACAGGTAGAAATGTGACTATAGATTATGATGCGGATGGTGCTACGTTACCAGATAGTTCAACCATTGGTACATTAGAATCTACAGGCGATTTGTCTTATGGTCGTGCAGATGATTATGATAGTACAGGTTACGATTACAAAGTGCCAAATGCTAAAGGTTTTGGAGTCGATATAGGTTTTGTTTATGAGTGGAGACCTGATTATGCCGATTATGTAGTTACGGGTACAGATGGCGAAAAAACCGTTGCGAAGGATAAGAATAAGTATAAACTTAAGCTAGGCTTGTCGCTTACCGATGTTGGGTCGGTTAATTATAAAGGTGGTTTAATTGATAATTACAATATCAATAATACGATTACCCAAGATGATTATGACAATATCGAAGATTCTAATGATTTGCAAAATTTATATACGTTTACACAGGTAAGTGAAGATATTAAAGCTGGTTTGCCAACTACACTTCATTTTAATGCAGATTGGAATATTAAGAATCATTTTTATTTAAATTTTAATACAGATTTGTCAATGCGCTCTCCAGGTGAAAATGTGATGAGAACAGCGAATGTAATCTCGTTGACGCCTCGTTTTGAGAGTAAATGGTTTAGTTTTTACTTGCCAGTAAGTAGCTATCAATATAGCGGAATGCAAATAGGTGCGGGCTTAAGAGCGGGGCCACTTTATATCGGTTCAGGATCTTTGATATCTACATTTACGAGAAGCGAAATAAAAGGTGCAGATGTATATGCAGGATTGAAGATTCCGGTATATCATGGCCAGCCTAAAGATTCTGACGGAGATGGCATACCAAATAAGGAAGATGGTTGCCCTAAAGATTTCGGACCAATTGAGAACAATGGTTGTCCTTGGGGAGATACTGATGGAGATTCGGTTTTAGATAATGAGGACCAATGTGTAAATGAGGCCGGTCCAGTAGAAAATGGTGGTTGCCCATGGGTAAATACCGATGGAGATACTTTATTGGATAATGAAGATGATTGTATCAATGAAGCAGGTCCTGTTGAGAACAAGGGTTGTCCTTGGCCAGATAGTGATGGTGATTCAATTTTTGATAAAGATGATGAATGCCCTAACGAAATGGGTACTGTGGCAAATAATGGATGTCCAGAACCAGAAGTTACTGCTGAGGTGCAGAATTCTTTGAATGAATATGCTAGAACTATTTTATTTACAACAGGGAAATCATCAATAAAAGATGAATCTACTCCTGTGCTTGTAGATATTATTAGCATATTGAACGAATATCCAAATGCCAATTTTACAATTGAAGGTCATACAGATAGTATAGGTAGTGTAGAAACGAATCAAAAATTATCTGAGTCTAGAGCTCAAGCTGTACTGAAGTTTTTAATTAATGGAGGAATTAATCCTTCTAGATTAACAGCAGTAGGGTATGGGGAAAGTAAACCTATAGCGACAAATATGTACAAAGATGGAAGGCAGAAAAATAGACGTGTAGAAATTAATTTGGTTAAGTGAGTTACACTGTATTAAATAAAAAAGCCCGGTCAATTAGACCGGGCTTTTTTATTGTGTATCCTTTTATCTCTTAAAAATATACCGAGTAATAAATATACCAGAAGAATCACCTTTGCCGCCATCACTTTCTACAGCACTGGTTACAAATGCTAATTCCCATCCTTCGGCAACCATAGCATTTATTTTAGAAGTTATAACAGCATCATTGGCTGCAATATTCTGAAAACGAATACCGCCAATATTAAAAAAGTTCAAGAGCTTAGTTTCATCAAAATCTTTGACTCTAATTTCATCTCTTTTAGATTTGTTACGGCTATTGTCGTCTTCTGTTTGGGTAGTAGTAAATTCCGAGTAATCCTTTTCCTCATTACCATCTATAATTCTAGAACGTCCTAATCCACTTGATACGATAGATTCTACACTAGTAATTACTTTAAACTCCTGAGCACTTAAACTTAAAGCACCACTAAAAATTAATAAAATACTAAAAATACTTTTTTTCATGATTTTGGTTTTTTAATAATTGGCCATCTTTTTGATGATTATAAATTATTAACACTGTAAAACATGTTTAATTGCATAAAATATGCTGAAATTTTGAAATGCATAAGTTGTAGACGCCCCGAGAATATAAACGAGGCATAAAAAAACCCGATGTATTTACATCGGGTTTTAACTAATTAAAGTCGTTCTTTTATTGGATAGAAAAATCGAATACCGATTGATTATCTCTTCCTTGTGGAACAGCACCTTGGTAAATAAAGCAATACTCACCTGGCTCTAAAGTATCAGGGGTAACTTTGAATTTGTTACCTTCAATTTCCTCAATTGCAAAGTTCAATGCGTATTTAGGGTCGATACCACTACTACTAGTAATCCAGCTACTCTTACCAGTGATAACCTCTCTAAGGTTTTTCTTTTCTTGAACAGTAAGTTTTACTAAAACAAATTCGTTCGGGTTACTAGCCATTCTAAACCACCAGTTAAAAATACCGGCATCATTACCTTGGTTGTTTTGCATATTGTCAACTTCAGTAACACTAGGGTCAAAAATAAAAGTAAACTCAGGTTGGCTTTGACGAATTACATTATTCGATTGAGTTTTTGGTAGCTGTGCTTTTTGTTTTGAGTTGATTAAACCAGAAACTAATTTTTGTGCTACAGCATTTGAATTTGCTCCAGAAAATACACTTGGCTGAACCAATTTGTCTTCTCCACTAGCATCAGTATAATAAATTCCAGTTTTAGATTTTGTGTTCTGTTTTGACTTTTCCATAATTAAAGACAAAATTTCAGAAGATACCCCTGCATTTTTCATTTCACCTAAGGCAGAAATAGAAGCGTCGAATTTTACATCAGATGTGTTTATTTTATCAATGATCATATAATCATCGAAACCTAATTCAACCATCTGTACTACAGATTCGTTCGTAATTGTTTCTTGTGCGAAGCCGATTGAGGTAATCGCAAGTACAATAAATAACAATAATTTTTTTATAGTTTTCATTTTCAAGTTATTGGTTAATATTAAATGCTCTAGTTTCAAATCAAATTTATAGTATTTTTCGCTTCGAAAGCAGTTACTTTGTACCAATGGAAGGTATTTTACATAAATGGTAGGAATTGTTTATAAATCTACAGGTAGTTGGTATACGGTAAAGTCAAAAGACGGTATTTTCTATGACTGTAGAATAAAAGGAAAGTTTAGAATTAAGGGTATTAAAAGTACAAATCCGGTGGCGGTGGGTGACCGTGTTCGCTTTGAAGTGGAAACTATTGGAGATGATACCATTGGTATAATTCATGAAATTGAAAAGCGTAAAAATTACATTATTCGCAAGTCGGTAAACCTTTCAAAACAAACCCATATTATAGCTGCTAATTTAGATCAGGTTTTTTTGCTGGTTACGTTAAATAACCCACCAACTTATCCTGTTTTTATAGACCGATTTTTAATTACGGCAGAAGCCTATGAAATTCCTGCAGTTCTTCTTTTCAATAAGATAGATACATATTCTCCTGAGGAAACTGACGAAATAAAATTTTTGGCAGCACTATACCGTAATATAGGGTATACCTGTCTCGGTATTTCTGCGGTAACAGGAAAAAATGTGGATACGGTTAAAGAGATGATGGTAGGTAAAACTTCCATGTTTTCGGGTCATTCAGGAGTAGGCAAATCAACATTAGTCAATGCAATAGAACCTACGTTAGATATTAAGACAAAAAAGATATCTGAACAACACTTGCAAGGCCAGCATACCACCACCTTTGCTGAAATGTTCGATTTAAGCTTTGATGCCCGTATTATTGATACTCCAGGTATAAAGGGTTTCGGTATTGTAGATATGGAAAAAGAGGAAATAGGTAATTATTTTCCAGAATTCTTTAAATTAAAGCAGCACTGTAAGTTCAATAACTGCATACATATAGATGAACCTAAATGTGCCGTAAAAGATGCCTTAGAAGCTGGCGAAATAGCTTGGAGTAGGTATCAAAGTTATCTGCAAATGGTAAAAGGCGAAGATGAGAATTATAGGGTCGATATACACGATGAGAAAAAATGAGGGTAGTTATACAACGTGTTACTAAGGCTAGTGTAACGGTAGATGAAAAGCAAATTAGTGCTATAGAGTCTGGGTTGCTTATTCTTGTAGGTATTGAAAATTTAGATTCACAAGAGGATATTGACTGGTTATCAAATAAAATAGTGAACCTACGTATTTTTAATGATGACCAAGGTGTAATGAATAATTCACTTCTTGAAAATAATGGTGATGTAATTGTTGTGAGTCAATTTACACTGCATGCATCTACTAAGAAAGGAAATAGACCCTCGTATATAAATGCTGCTAGACCAGAAACAGCTGTGCCAATCTATGAAGCTTTTGTAAAGGCTTTAGAGTTGAAACTTGGTAAAAAGGTAGGTACTGGTGTATTTGGTGCAGATATGAAGGTAGCGTTGTTGAATGATGGTCCGGTGACTATAGTTATTGATACGAAAAACAAAGAACAATGAACATTGAAAATGCACAAGTAGCCGTAGATGATTGGATTAAGGAACATGGCGTTCGTTATTTCAACGAATTAACAAATATGGCACAATTGACCGAAGAGGTGGGCGAGGTTGCCCGTATTATTGCTAGGCGCTATGGTGAGCAGAGCGAAAAAGAATCAGATAAGAATAAAGATTTAGGCGAAGAATTAGCCGATGTATTGTTCGTAGTGTTGTGTTTGGCGAACCAAACAGGTATCGATTTACAACAAGCTTTCGATAAAAAGTTAGATTTAAAAACAAAGCGTGATCATGACCGTCACCACGCCAATAAAAAGTTGAAATAGCCGTATATTTGGCGTTCTATTTTTAATTTTATACGCATTGAAACTTCACTTAACTGGCCCATCAAATAAATATTTAAACGAAACGATTACCATAACAGGTTCTAAAAGTGAATCTAACCGTAGTCTACTTTTGGCTGCGTTGTTTCCAACAATCAGCATACAGAACTTATCAAATTCTGATGATGCTCAAGTAATGGAGCAAGGGTTAAAAATTACAAAAGGTACTGTAGATATACATCATGCGGGTACTGCTATGCGTTTCTTGACAGGATATTTTGCTTCACAAGAAGGGAAAGAAGTAGTGCTTACAGGGTCTAAAAGAATGACCGAAAGACCTATTGAAATTTTGGTCGATGCTTTAAAATCATTGGGAGCTGATATCTCTTACGTTCAAAATGAAGGGTATCCGCCTATAAAAATTAAAGGGAAACGTATTGTTAAAGATAAAGTTAGTTTGCCTGCTAATGTAAGTAGTCAATATATTTCATCTTTATTATTAATTGCACCAAGTTTAAAAAACGGATTAGAATTAGAGTTAGTTGGTAAAATTACGTCGGTACCTTACATAAAAATGACATTAGCATTGCTTGAAGAGATTGGGGTGAAAACTTCATTTGAAGGCAATAAAATTAAAGTTTCAACTCAAGATAAAGTTGCGCCTACCACACTTGTGGTAGAATCTGATTGGAGTTCTGCTTCTTACTTCTATTCTATTTGTGCACTTTCAGACCTAGGTACAGAAATTACCTTATCCGCATATAAAAAAGAAAGTCTTCAAGGTGATAGTGTGCTCGCTAAAATTTACACCTCTTTTGGCGTTGAAACTACGTACGGACAAAATATAATCACCTTAAAGAAGACAGCTAAAAAGGTTTCCGTTGAAAATGAATTCGATTTAGCTAATGCACCAGATATAGCCCAAACCATTGCAGTTACTTGTTTTGGATTAGAGGTTGGTTGTCATTTAACAGGATTGCATACTTTAAAAATTAAGGAAACTGACCGTTTAGAGGCATTAAATACCGAACTTTCTAAATTAGGGGCGTCTATTTCGGTAACCGATAAAACACTAACTCTTTTACCTACACAGACTATTAAAACTGATGTTGCCATCGATACCTATAATGACCATAGAATGGCTATGGCGTTTGCTCCATTGGCCATGTGCACAACGCTATTTGTGAACGATGCTGAGGTGGTTTCTAAGTCATATCCAGATTTTTGGAATGATCTTAAACAGCTTCATTTTACCATGAAAGAATTATAATTAGCGTTTTACTTGACAAGGCCTATCTTCAGATTGTATATTTGCAGCCGCAATTTGCTACACTAAAAAATCAGCTACATGAAATTATCAAATTTTAGTTTTGAGCTTCCTCAGGAATTATTGGCGGAACATCCTTCAGAAAATAGGGATGAGTCCAAGTTAATGGTTATCCACAGAAAGACAGGAAAGATTGAACATAAGATGTTCAAAGACATGATCGATTATTTTGATGAAGGTGATGTCATGGTTCTGAACAATACAAAGGTATTTCCTGCCCGTCTATATGGTAATAAAGAAAAAACTGGAGCACGTATCGAAGTTTTTCTTTTGCGCGAATTGAATGAAGAGCAACGCTTATGGGATGTTCTTGTAGATCCAGCACGTAAAATACGTATTGGTAATAAATTATATTTTGGTGATGATGAAACTCTAGTTGCTGAGGTAATTGATAACACAACATCAAGAGGTAGAACTTTACGTTTCTTATATGACGGTGCGTATGTAGATTTTAGAAGAAAACTTAGAGAGTTGGGTGAAACACCTTTGCCTAAGTATATAAAAAGAGAAGTTGAAGCTGAAGATGAGTCACGTTACCAAACTATTTATGCTAAGCATGAAGGTGCGGTTGCTGCCCCTACTGCTGGTTTACACTTTTCTAAGCACTTATTAAAAAGATTGGAAATTAAAGGAATAGACTTTGCAGAATTAACATTGCATGTTGGTCTTGGTACTTTTAACCCGGTAGAAGTTGAAGATCTTTCTAAGCATAAAATGGACAGTGAAGAATTGTTTATTGATGAGAAAGCAACACATATTGTAAACAATGCGAAGTTACAAAAGCGTCGTATTTGTGCTGTAGGAACTACTGCAATGCGTGGTTTAGAGAGTGCAGTTTCTTCAAAACACACATTGAATACATTTGAAGGATGGACAAATAAATTCATTTTCCCTCCGTATGATTTTAGCCTTGCAAATGCTATGATTACCAATTTCCATTTACCAAAATCTACCTTATTGATGATGGTATCTGCATTTATGGGTCATGATTTAATGAACAAAGCATATAAAGAAGCTATTTTGGAAAACTATAAGTTCTATTCTTATGGTGATGCCATGTTAATTATATAAGTACAAGTAATTCCTTATACGTAAGGAAATAAAATAGAATCCCGCTTTATCTAATTATTTAGAAAGCGGGATTTATTTTAATAACTACCTTTAAAACTATGGAAGAGATAAAGAAAAAAGATATCCGAGCACTAACGCGTGAGCAGCTTAGAGATTTTTTCGTTTCCAATGGTGATAAGGCCTTTCGTGGAAATCAGGTTTACGAATGGCTTTGGCAAAAAGCAGCCTATTCTTTTGATGTGATGACAAATCTATCGAAAGAAACGAGGGAGATGCTCGAGGCTAATTATGTTATCAACCATATTAAGGTAGATTTAATGCAACGTAGTTCTGATGGCACCATAAAGAATGCTGTACGGCTGCATGACGATTTAATTGTAGAATCGGTATTAATTCCCACAAAATCAAGAACAACTGCTTGTGTATCTAGTCAAGTAGGTTGTAGTTTAGATTGTAGATTCTGTGCTACGTCTAGATTAAAAAGAATGCGAAATCTAAACCCTGATGAAATTTATGATCAGGTAGTGGTGATTGATAATGAAAGTCGTCTTTATTTTGACAGACCACTAAGTAATATAGTGTTTATGGGCATGGGAGAGCCTTTAATGAACTATAATAATGTATTGAAGGCGATAGAAAAAATAACCTCTCCAGATGGCTTAGGTATGTCGCCTAAACGTATTACAGTTTCTACATCAGGCGTGCCTAAGTTGATTAAGAAAATGGCCGATGATGAGGTTAAGTTTAAGTTGGCTGTTTCACTTCACTCTGCAATAGATGACATCCGTACGTCTATTATGCCGTTTAATGCTAAGTTTACCTTAAGTGATTTACGAGAGTCATTAGAGTACTGGTATGAGAAAACCAAAAGTAGAATTACCTATGAATATGTTGTTTGGGAGGGAATAAATGATGCCCAGAAAGATGTAGATGCCTTGGTGGCTTTCTGTAGGTTTGCACCTTCTAAGGTGAATTTAATAGAATATAACCCTATAGATGATGGGGAGTTTAAGCAAGCATCAAATACAGCTATAGACCGCTATGTACATACCTTAGAAAAAAATAATATTGTGGTCACTGTTCGCCGTTCTCGCGGTAAGGATATTGATGCTGCCTGTGGTCAATTGGCAAATAAGTCTTAAGAAGGTTTGAGGTTGGATATATGAGGTGAAGTATTTTTTATATTTTCTTCCTAACAACTGACACACCTAACATCTAAACCGATATATTTTTGCTGAGTACAGTTAACTGCTAGCTTTTGATTAATTTAGAACCTCTAAGAAAGAACACCTGAAAATAGTATCACAA
>CAXBIJ010000070.1:0-13137 GCA_963975675.1 uncultured Maribacter sp.
GACGCCAAATAGCGCAAAGAACATTGTTATGGGGAGGAAACTTATCTGAAAAAGACCTTGTTATCACTTCAGGTTGTATAAATGCATTGTCTTTGGCATTCATGGCAATCACTGAGCCAGGAGACACTATAGTTGTAGAAAGTCCCGTATATTTTGGGGTTTTACAATTAGCGAACCAACTTGGTCTGAACATAATAGAATTACCTACATGCCCTATTGATGGTATGGATATAGATGCTTTGCGTACTACTTTAGAATACAAAAAAGTAAATGCAATTCTTATCGTCGCAAATTTTAATAACCCGATCGGGAGTATCATGCCCGATAAAAACAAAAAAGAATTAGTGAAGCTATCCAAACAATATCAAGTTCCTTTGATTGAAGATGATATTTATGGTGACCTTTACTTTGGTAAAAATCGGCCAAGTACCTGTAAGTACTATGATGATAGTGGTTTGGTTATCTGGTGTAGCTCCTTTTCTAAAACACTGGCCCCTGGTTATAGAATTGGCTGGATTGCTCCAGGCCGGTATTTAGATAAAATAATAAAACTTAAACGTTATCATTCCATAGCTACGAATTCAATTTTTCAGAATGCCATTCATAATTTATTGGTAAACGGAAGATATGATCACCATCTCCGTAAGCTTAGAACAACCTTCTGCTCAAATAGCCATAAAATTCTACGAGGAATTAAGAAGTATTTTCCTGAAGACACTTTAGTAAGTAATCCGAAGGGAGGGTTTTTAATTTGGATTGAACTTAATGAAAAAGTGGACACCCAAAAATTACATGAAAAAGCCAACAAATATGATATCGATTTTTGCCCTGGTAGGATGTTCACCTTACAAAACCAGTATAATAATTGCTTGAGGCTCAGTTTTGGTATGGTTTGGGATGAAAAAGTGGAGCGTGCACTTCAAAAATTAGGAGAGCTAGCCAATGAAATGATTAATGAAGCTGAAGAAATCCAAGTCCTAAGCCATTAAAATGTAATTTAAGGGAACATTAAACTAAAAGAAACTAATTAAGAATCTACACTTAATTTATAGGGAACAGGAGTTGGTAACTAGAAGTACCATAGAGACTTTTAATTTAAGGAATAGATTTTATGTCAGAAAAAAGATGGTACTTATCGTAACTAGGGAGTTCAATAAACTGAAAATTCTGATACAGCTCATACAATACGGAAGAGTCAGTTTGAAAAAATAGCTAAAATATACAAAACATTAATCGCTCAAGGAAAAACCAATGTAATTTTTGCAGGCACCTTTAACACCCCTCCCTATTGCGATTCTTTAACTCCTTTATTTCAAAATACCGATGTAAAAGACATTACAAAACACTTCTCTTTTGAAGTAGCAACTGATGAAGGAAAAGATGCTAAATACTACCGCTTAGGTGCATACCGAATGGTTGTAAACATTATGCAGAAAGATTATTTGTTATTCTCTCCAGCACTCTTTGAGCAAATGCAGGATAGTGGCCTAAATCGCAAAGAGATGTGGCCGAATAATAAACCGCAATGGTCTGTTCATAAAACAGTCACAAGTAAATATAATGCTGCTAGTGAACATCCGATGGTTTGGGGGAAAGTAGAGACATAAAACCTATATTGTGGGAATCCGTAATCAAAAGTTTTTATAAATTCTTATATTGAAGTCGATTAAACCATACCGATAACATATCGTTTTTCCCCTGCTTCGGTTTCATAGCTTCTAGAAGTCAATTTTCCTTCAATGGCTACTTCCTTTCCCTTGCCTACAAATTTTTCAACTATTTCGGCAATTTTACCCCAGGCTACAATGTTGTGCCATAACGTATTATGTACTTTCTCACCATTCGAGTTCTTATAAAACTCAATGGTAGCAATTGAAAAATTAGCGACTTTCTTACCGCTTTGTAAAGACTTGATTTCAGGAGCATTTCCTACGTTCCCAATTAACTGTATTTTGTTTTTTAACGTACTCATAATAAAAGATTTAAAGATTAATTAATAAACTATCTGAACCATTCAGACTGTAACTATTTTATTTTTTTGAAATGATTTACTTATTATATCAAGAGCGTTTTCCTTTTTTTGTTTTTTTAACTTTTGTTCCGCTTCCTTTTTGAGGATTTTGTAAGATTTCATAATATTCGTTTTAGATTTACTTCCCATAGTGCCTTCGCTGTTACCTTTTTTGTTGCCTAGACCTTTCAATATTCTATCTTGGTAAGGCGTATAAAAAGTGCAGCGGCTTTATGCCGCTGTCCAAGATAGAATGTTGTTATTTTGTATCAAAAAAAGGTATTAGTGAAGGCACGGAAGTAGGTCTAAATCCCTTGTTAAATATTAAATTATAGGAGGTTGAACATATTGAAATACAATTTTCCTATACAGCGAACGTGATGTTAAAAATTTATATTGGGAACGTAGCGTTCCTGCCATTTTCGGCTGGAGAAGTGAAGTGGAAATCTAAATTTTTAACATCTTGTTCAAGACCTCTGTTAGTGAAGCTCTTTTCGCAAAATGTAGCTTTTCGCGGAATGAAGGGGAATGTGCTGATTTGGGTGTAAAACACTATTCAATAATGTTCAATAAAAGAGAAATATTTACCGCTTTAATATCACTTGTTTTTCAATTCCTAAACGTTTCATTTTGGCAAAAAGGGTTTTGTCTTTCATATTTAATATGGTAGCGGCTCCTTTTTTTCCACTAACGCGCCAATCGGTAAAGTTTAGAACTTCAATAATATAATCTCGCTGCAATGCTTCAAATGATTTAAAATCATCTACACCACTTAGGATGTCTATTTTTGGCATCCAACTACCAGGATTTAGTGTTGTACCACTTTCTATAATAACAGCACGTTCAATTAAATTTTCTAACTCTCGTATATTACCAGGAAAATTGTAATTCATTAATACGTCAATTGTTTTTTTGGATAATCGCTTAAAGGCTTTCCCTGCTTTAACAGAATATTTTTCTAAAAAGAATTGAGCAAGTAGTGGTATATCTTCCTTACGAGCACGTAATGGAATGTTATGTATTGGGAATACATTTAAACGATAGTATAGATCTTCTCTAAAAGCTCCATCTTTAATCATCTCTTCCAAGTGTCTATTCGTAGCCGCAATTACCCTAACATCTACCGTTATGGTTTTAGTGCCGCCCAATTCGTCGAATTCACCTTCTTGTAAAACACGCAAAAGTTTTGATTGCAAATCAATTGGCATCTCCCCTATTTCATCAAGAAATATAGTACCACCATCTGCTAAAGAAAACTTACCTAATTTGTTTTCTGTAGCACCGGTAAACGCCCCTTTTTTATGCCCAAAAAGTTCGCTCTCAATAAGCTCTTTTGGCAAGGTTGCACAATTTACTTTTATTAAGGGCCTGTCTTTTCTCAGGCTGTTGACATGCAAAGCACTCGCTAATAATTCTTTTCCTGTACCAGACTCACCAGTTATCATAACAGTAGTATCCGTTGGTGCTACTTGATTCACTAGTTGTAATACTTTTTCGTAAGAATCACTCTTACATATGATATTTTGGTAATTGATTTTACTACTAATTTCCTCCTGCAAATATTCGTTTTCATTTTCAAGACGATCTTTTAATGATTTTATTTCTTCAAGGGCTTCATAAAGCTTTAAATCACGCATCTTCCTTTCTGTTATATCTCTGACCACGGCACAATTTAAATCTTCATTATTATAACGTATATGATTAGCTGTAATATCTACCGGAAATTTTGTTCCGTCTTTTCTAGCAACTAACCATTCAAAACGCACTGAGCCTTTAGAAGTAATTTCATCAACATGTAAAGACCACCATTTTGGAGTCATCGACGGGTCTAAATCGTAAATATTAAAATTATCCAATTGCTTTCTGCTGAATCCCAGTTGTTTTATTAAGGAATCACTATAATGGAGTAAGTCTCCATTTCTGTTATAGACATAAATTAAATCTTCGGCATTATCAATCACCTCTTTATACAGTTGAAGGGCATTTTCCTTAATTTGTTGTTCCGTAACATCTTGATAAACACCTACTATTTTATACACCTTATTCCCTTTCAATACAGGTTTAACTACTGATCGAATATAACGAACTGGTTGCGTTTTAGTTTCTAATATTTCATCAAAAGATGCAGCATTTCGCATCACACCTCGCAATAAATCTTTGACTCTTTCAGAATCTTTGAAATATTGAATAACTTTACCAGGCAATAAAACATCTTTATCAACTGTATTAAAGATATTCATTGCTTCAGCCGTTGCTATCAATGAACCATCCTGTAAATTTAATTTCCATCCACCTACATGGGCGAATGTTTCTGTAGTGTCCATTAAGTTTTTATAGAAACTGGATTGCGTTATATCATTTACAATAGCACAAATTAAATTTTTTCCATTATTCGAGAAAAATTGATCAAAAACTTCTACTTCGTAAAACTTTCCGCTTTTATCTTTATGAGTTCCCTTAAAGCTATGAACTTTATCTTTTTTTACAATCCCCCAATGTTCTTCCCAACTTTCTGCTGTAGCCGTTGAATTAATATCAAATATAGAAAGCTTAGTTATTTCAGACTTTTTGTACCCTAAACGGTTGCGAAATTTTGTATTTGCGTACACAATTTTTCCCGCCTCATTCATCCACATTATTTCATAAGGTAAGGTTTCAACCAACCATTCTTTTACTAACGCTTCTTCTTTGTCGTGATTCATAGCTCTTAAAATTACATCTTAAAAATAAATAAAATATTCTCATATAATAGAATTTTCTAATTAATGAGAACAATATTCTTTTATAAAAATCACTTAAACCTCTGATAATCAATAGTTTATTTTTTTGGCACAAGATTAGCCTAATGTATACCAAACGAATTTATAATGAAACATAAAGAATTTTTAAAAAAGAGTAATATCAATTAAAATCGAAATCATGAAAAAAAAGTCAATAGAAAATAGCAAAGTAAGTCTTAAAAATAGCAGGGGTAGCAGACACAGCTTCTGGAAAGGAACCAGGAGACATACCATATTACCACAAATAAGATTTGTATAAACATATTAACGATAAAAAAACATAAAACTATGAATACGGTACTACATAAAGCAGACACTAGAGGGGATGCCAACCATGGATGGTTGCAATCTAAACACAGTTTCAGTTTTGCCAATTACCACAATCCAGAACGAATGCACTTTGGTCTTTTACGGGTATTAAATGATGATAAAGTTGCCCCTGCAATGGGATTTGGAACCCATGCGCATCAAAATATGGAAATCATTTCTATTCCTATGGTAGGAGATTTGGAACATAAGGACAGTATGGGCAATACCACGGTTATTAAATCTGGTGATATTCAAGTATTAAGTGCCGGATCAGGAATCACACATTCTGAATACAACAAGAATAAAGATAAGGAGGTGGAATTTCTTCAAATATGGGTATTTCCAAAAGAGAAAAATGTAACACCTCGCTACGATCAAATAACCTTGGATGTTAATGACCGTGAAAATCAATTTCAACAAGTATTATCACCAAACCCTGACGATTCAGGCGTCTGGATTCATCAAAATGCTTGGTTTAACATGACCAATTTAGATAAAGGAAAAGAGCTCACCTATAAACTTAACAACCCCGAAAGAAACGGTGTATATGCTTTTGTACTTAATGGAGACGTTACCATCAATAATCAACCATTGAACAAAAGAGATGGGTTTGGCGTATGGAATTTAACAGAATTAGACATCAAAGCAGATACCAATGCTGAAATCCTATTAATGGAAATTCCAATGTATTAAGAACCTATAATTATAACTATTCAAATAAAACAAAAGATGAAAATATTAAAAATTAATTCCAGCATTCAAGCAGAGAAATCTGTTGGCAGAAAGTTAGTGAATCAGCTGGTATCAAGATTTACAAATAATAAAAAAAGGGTCATTGAAAGAGATTTGGCAATAGGACTACCATTACTCACACAAGACTTGGTGAACGCTTTTTATACACCAGAAGATAAACGTACTGAAAATCAAAAAGAAGAATTAGCCCTTTCGAATCTGCTAATAAAGGAGATTGAAGATTCTGAAATCATTATTATGGGAATTCCTATTTACAATTTCAGTGTTCCAGCATCTGTTAAAGCATATTTTGATTTAATAGCAAGAGTAGGTGTCACTTTTAAATATACCAACGAAGGTCCAGTCGGTCTCTTTGAAAACAAGAAAGTCTATGTGATAGTCACAAGTGGAGGAACCCCATTTATGGGTGATGGAGATTTTGCATCATCCTATATCAAACACTTTTTAGGATTTATTGGAATAACAGACGTCAACTTTATTTCAGCAGATCAACTGGTCGCAAACAGCGAAGTACAAATTGAAAATGCTGAAAAGCAGATTGCAGAACTAGTATAATAAGTAAATAAAAGTAAGTATAACCGTCAATAATGACACAAATTAAATTAAAAATGAAAACAGTAAAATTAACATTAGTATTTATTCTAGCATTAACAATGAACGTTTTTGCTCAAAACCCTAACAATGATCCAAGTTTGGCAGGTAAGTCCCTATTGGATGCAGATGACCATGCACTTATCTTAATTGACCATGAAGGTCAAATGGCTTTCGCTGTACAATCAATCGACATTCAAACGTTAAGAAATAATGTTGGTCTCGTAGCTGGAACCGCAAAATTATTTAACGTAAACACTATTGTCACCACAGTAGCTGAAAAGTCATTTAGTGGGCCATTATTCCCAGAAATTAAAGAGTACTATAGTGATATGTCAAAATATATTGACAGAACAACGATGAACTCTTGGGAAGACAAAAGAATTGTGGAAGCAGTTAAAAAAACAGGCAAAAAACGTATTGTGCTTGCTGGTCTTTGGACAGAAATCTGTGTAACACTTCCTGCATTATCTGCGCTTGAAGATGGATATGAAGTTTATGTGATTACAGATGCTAGTGGTGGAGTTTCAAAGGAAGCTCACGAAATGGCAGTGGCCCGTATGATTCAAGCAGGTGTTGTACCAATCACCTCTATGCAATATCTATTAGAGATACATAGAGACTGGGCTAGAGCCGGTAAATATGTAGACGTTACAAACCTTGCAAAAAAATATGGTGGTGCTTATGGTTTAGGTATCGATTATATCTCAACTATGAACGGTTGGATTAAAGAAGGTGACACAAAACACTAATTAATTAATAGCAAAGCGCTCTGATTCAATTGAGGTAGAGCGCTTTTAAAAAACCATAAAGATGAAACGGTTTATACTCCTTTTAATTTTTGCTCTAGCATTTATCTCTTGTAAGCAAGACGCTAATCAAACAGAAATAGCAGACCTAATTGTTACCAATGCAAAAGTAGCAATGATGGATACTAACAAAACAATTACAGAGGCCATTGCTGTAAAGGATGGCAAAATATTGGCAACAGGATCAAACAAAGAAATTCTAAAGCTAAAAAATGATAACACAAGAACCATTGATGCTAATGGCAGAACTTTAATTCCTGGTTTAAATGATTCGCACTTACATTTAACCAGAGGAGGTCGCTTCTTCAATGCAGAGCTGCGTTGGGATGGCGTAAAATCATTAGAAACAGCATTACAAATGCTTAAAGAGCAAGCAGCAAGAACACCAAAAGGACAATGGGTAAGAGTCATCGGTGGTTGGAGTCCTTTTCAATTTGAAGAAAAACGATTCCCTACACCACAAGAAATTAATGATGCTACTGGTGACGTTCCGACCTATGTTTTGTATTTATACAGTAGAGCTTGGTTAAATCAAGCCGGTTTAGATGCATTAGGTATAGATAAAAATACCAAAGCACCCCTAGGAAGTTCTTTTGAAAAAGATGCTAAAGACAATCTAACCGGTGCTCTATTGGCAGAACCCAACCCTAGTATACTCTATTCTCGTATAGGTGCATTACCACCTTTAACGCAGGAGGAAATGGTCAACTCTACGAAGCAATTTTATAGGGAACTAAATAGTCTGGGAATCACAAGTGGCATTGACGCAGGGGGTGGTGGCCATAAATTCCCTAAAGATTACACTGGCACAAAACTATTGGCAGATGCTGGTGAAATGCCAATACGTCTTTCCTATTATTTGTTTCCACAAAATAAAGGAGCGGAATATGCAGAATTTCAAGAATGGATGACAAACAACAACGTTGGTCATAATGGTGAAATTCATTTCGATCATGGTTATGAATTAGAAGGTGGCGGTGAATTTCTAGCGTGGAGTGCAGGCGATTTTGAAAACTTTTTAGCACCACAACCTTTATTGGAAGACAGACCTACTTGGAGGAAAGACTTAAAGAAGATCATACGTCTACACGTGGATAACGGTTGGCCTTTCAGAATACATGCTACTTATGGCGAAACTATTGCAAATATGCTTGATGTCATAGAGGAAGTTAATATTGAAACTCATGGCAGATTAGCTTCTGAGCGATGGCTATTTGACCATGCTGAAACGGTTAAAGAAAACCAATTAAAACGTATTAAAGCACTTAATGGTGGTATTGCGATTCAGGCCCGTATGGCTTATGCAGGGGAATTTTTTGTAGAACGTTATGGCGCAGACAAGGCGAAACAAGCACCTCCAGTTAAAAAAATAATGGAAATGGGTATTCCACTTGGCGCAGGTACTGATGGCACTCGCGTAGCAAGTTACAACCCTTGGCCAGCACTCTATTGGTTGGTTTCGGGTAAAACAGTAGGCGGTATGCAATTAAGTGAAACATCAAATCTTTTATCCCGTGAAGAAGCATTGTACTTATATACAAAAGGTAGCGCATGGGTATCAAAAGAAGAAAATGTTAAGGGAACTCTTGAAAAAGGAATGTATGCCGATTTTACAATTCTTTCTGAAGATTACTTCACTATACCTGAAAAACAAATCAACAATTTAAAGGCAGTTCTTACCGTAGTTGGAGGTGCAGTAGTTTATGGTGATTTGGAATATAAAACTATGAATCCACAATTACCTGAAGTAATCCCGAATTGGTCACCGGTTAAATATTATGGTGGCTATCAAAATAAGTAAATCAATAATTAATATATAAATAAAAATGAAAACAGTAGTAAAAACAAAATGGAATCTTGACCCAACACATTCTGAAATCAGCTTTAAAGTAAAACATATGATGATTTCTACGGTAACTGGTTCGTTTCAAGATTTCAATGCCTCGGTAGGAACCGACAATGACAACTTCGTTAATGCCGATTTTAATTTCACAGCTAACGTTGATTCTATCACTACAAAAAATAGCGATAGAGATGCACATTTAAAATCAGATGATTTCTTTAATTCAGAGGCTTATCCAGAAATGACCTTTAAGTCGACATCATTTGATGGTAATAACTTAACAGGTGACTTAACTATTAGAGATATCACGAAAGAAATCGCTTTAGATGTAGACTTTAATGGCATTGCCGTAGATCCATATGGTCAAACCAAAGCAGGATTTGAAATCACAGGAAGCGTCAACAGAAAAGATTTTAATCTTACCTGGAGTGCCGTTACAGAAGCTGGTAGTATCGTCGTAAGCGATACAATTAAATTAATTGTAGACCTACAATTTATAAAAGAATAGTTTTTTGGTTGATTAGTAGTGTTAATTCGGGCTGATGAAGTCTTTCATTGGCCCAATTTTCAAAAAATTTTTACAAAAATGAAAACTAAAATAATTTTAGCATTACTAGGTTTAGTGAGTAGTATTGGGATTTCCCAAAACACACCTATCAAATTTAGCCTTTTAAGACAATATGATGACGTAGATACTTTAAAGCACAATCCCTCAAAAAACACCTATCAACAAATTAAATATATACCACTATCAAAACATATATCACTATCGTTTGGAGGTAGTTGGCGATTACAATATGAATCATTCTTTAACGAACAATTTCAAAACAGTCCAAATCAAGACAATCTTTGGTATTTAAATAGAGTAATGCTACATGCACATTTAAAAATTAAGGATAAATTCCAAGTATTTGCAGAAGTGAATAGTAGTTTAATTCGGGATAAAGACAATCCAAGTCCAGTAGATATAGATGAATTAGCAATTAATCAAATCTTTATTAAGTATACGTTTAATGACCATTGGGCCATCGATATTGGAAGAGAAAATTTAATATTAGGGAGTAACCGTTTAGTCGATTTAAGAGAAGGCCCTAATGTTAGGCGCGCATTTGATTTGACTCAAGTCAATTACCATAGTAATACCTTTTATGCAAAAGCCTTTTTTGCGATACCGGTAAAACCAAATCCTTATGTTTTTGATAACGACTTTTTAGAATTTGATGAGACACTTTCCGCACTGTATACAACGACATCTCTTAATAAAACTAATCATTTAGATGCTTATGTTTTTTATCAAAAAGATGATAATGTCAACTACAATAATGCGCAGGGTAATGAAAGACGAACCTCTTTAGGCCTTCGTTATTTTGGCAACTATAAGACCTTAAAATTCAATAATGAAGCATTATATCAGTTTGGCAACATCGAGAATCAAAGTATCCGAGCTTGGACATTATCCATGCAATTAGAAAATAAGACAAAACTTGGGAAACAGTTATATAATATAGGAGTAAAATCTGAAATCATTAGCGGAGACAAAAACCAAAATGATAATGTGCTTAACACTTTTGATGCTTTATATCCAAGTGGTGCATATTTTGGCAGAGTGGCTCGATTTGGACCTTCAAACCTTATAGATGTGCACCCCTATATCAACACTCAATTCAAAAAAATATTTATTGAATTTGATTATGATGTGTTTTGGAGACATTCAGTAAACGATGGTGTTTATAATGCAGCTTTACTACTACAATATCCGAACACAAACAATGAAAGGTTCATAGGGCAGCAAGTTGGTACTATTATAGGCTATAAAATGAACAAATATATAAATCTTGAATTTGAAAGTAACATCATTTTCCCAGGCTCATTTTTAAAACAATCCAATCAAAGTGACACGCTATATCACTTCATACTTACAACTGAAATAAAATTTTAAAACATACTCCAATGCATCCTTGCAACAGTGATATGGTTTATTCTTTAAAAAACAACATAATTAAATAAGAACAAATAAAAATTAAACATCAATAAATTAAAACTAGAAATTATGACAAAAACAAAAAACATTTTAAGCGTTATTTATGGCCTTTTTCTTTTAATCTTCGGGCTAAATGGATTTTTAAACTTTTTCCCTTTACCTGAAATGACAGAAGAAGCGGGAACATTTGCAGGTTCACTTGCCCAAACAGGATATATTTTTCCAATTGTTGGTGCATTACAGATAATTGTTGGTATTTTATTGATTGTCAATAAATTTAGCCCTCTTACCTTAATCGTAATTTTCCCTATCATGTTGAATGCATTTTTACTGCATCTATTTTTAGACCCTGCTGGTATGGCTGGATCATTAGTGGCAATTATTTTGAATGTATTTTTATTTATAGCCCATAGAGAAAGTTATAAAAATCTCTTCCAAATGAATCCAAAATTGATTTAATAAAAATTAAAAGACATACTAAAGAAGAACTAAGTTATTACTAGACTTTGAAAATAATTAAAATTAATAACGTCTTTTTCTAATTAACTACGTCCATCAGATATATAAATATAAAACATATTAAAATGAAAAATTCAAAAATAGTTACAGTACAAATTCTTAACGCTTTCAGTGAAAACGGCAAAGGTGGTAATCCAGCAGGTGTGGTTTTAAATGCAGATAAATTATCTGATAAAAATAAGCTTGAGATTGCTAAAAAAGTAGGTTTATCAGAAACTGCTTTTGTTTCAAAATCCAAAACTGAAGATTTTAAATTAGATTTCTTCACACCAAACAAACAAATAGCACATTGTGGGCACGCTACAGTGGCGACATTTTCATATTTAAAACAAATAGGTGCTTTAAAGAACAATAGTTCCTCAAAAGAAACCATAGATGGGAAAAGAAAAATAGAAATGATTGGAGACCGCGCATTTATGGAACAGTTGGCACCAAAATATGTAGACGTTAGCAATAAAGAAAGTGTCATCCTAAAATCTCTGGGATTAAAGAAAAATGACCTTATACCTAACGCACCCATTCAATTGGTAAATACTGGAAACTCATTTATATTGGTTCCCGTTAAAAGCAAAGAAATTTTAAAAAGTATAGTTCCTGATTTTAACTTAATCAACGAAATTAGTGAAGCTTTCGATTTAATTGGTTACTACGTATTTTCTACCAATACAGACAATACGGAATATGATGCTACTTCAAGAATGTTTGGTCCACGTTATGGCATATTAGAAGAAGCAGGAACAGGAATGGCAGCCGGACCACTTGGATGTTATTTATTTGAGACTTTAAAAATCAATAAGAAAAGTTTTAATATTCAGCAGGGAAAGTATATGAAAGAGCCTTCTCCAAGTTTAATTATCGTTAACTTAAGAACAGAGAAGGGAGAAATTAAAGATTTAATGGCTGGTGGAATAGGACTACTAAAGAAACAAATGGAAATAGAACTGAATAACTAAAAACCAGCACATAACATTGTATAATAGTAATAGCGGTTTGGGAGCAATCTCAAACCGCAATTACTTGTATTTCATTTTATATAATGTGATTATGCTATTCTTTCAATATTAAAAACAACTTTTTTTACCGTACTAACAATATCCTCCTTGGAAGTAGAATTCGATTTAACTGTAAGGATCTTTTGAGAATTGTTTAAATCTACATCCCATTCTTCAATCCCTTTTTCGTTATTAAGTTGAGGGCTAACTTTTGACAAGCAACCTGTACAATTAATATTTGTTTTAAATTTTCCATGATATATAATTTTGTATTAATTATTGAAATGATTTTCGATTATTTAAAACTTAGTTTCAACTTGTGCTATGCAACTAAATTTATAAGTGCTGTTTTTCTTAATGAAAGTAAATAAATGTGCATTACCGCTACTATTAGACCTGGTATGATTCCCCCTAAGTCGAAAGCCAAATGAAATGCGATTATTCCATACGTAACAGGTACCATTAATAATAACACTACAATAGAATACTTTCTAGTTAATAATAATAATAATAAACTTGAAATTGCTTCGACTACACCCACTGTTGGTA
>CAXBIJ010000071.1:0-13120 GCA_963975675.1 uncultured Maribacter sp.
TCTGCCGTTTCAGAAGTTTTAGGGCTTCCATTAGAAAAAATAGATATTCAAATGACACGCCAAGGTGGTGGTTTTGGGCGAAGGTTATATGGTCATTTTATGGTAGAGGTAGCCGCTATTTCTAAACGCGTGAATGCACCGGTAAAATTGGTGTATAGCCGTGAAGATGATATGACCCAAGGTATTTATCGCCCTGCATATTATGCCACGTATAGAGCTGCCTTCGATGCAAATAATAATTTAACAGCTTTTCATGTAAAAGCTGGGGGTATACCAGAGAGTCCACTTTTTGCAAATCGTTTTCCTGCAGGGGCAATTGATAACTATTTAGCCGAAGATTTTACTGTTGATTCGAATATTACAACTGGGGCATTCCGTGCGCCACGGTCTAATTTCATCGCAGGTGCAGAACAATCCTTTTTAGATGAGGTTGCCGAAGAAATGGGTAAGGATCCCATCGATTTTAGATTGGAGCTACTGAAACGTGCAGAAGAAAATCCTGTAGGAGAAAAAGAATCTAACGATTATGATGCTGCCCGTTACGCCGGGGTTTTGGAATTGGTGCGTGAAAAATCGAATTGGAAACAAACCGAAGCTGGTGTACATAGAGGTGTTTCTGCCTATTTCTGTCATCAAAGTTATGTGGCCCAGGTATTGGATATCGTAATGGAGAACAATAATCCGGTTGTTCAAAAGGTTACTGCTGCAATTGATTGTGGTATCGTAGTAAATCCTGATGCCGCCGCCAACTTATCCGAAGGAGGAGTGATAGACGGAATTGGTCATGCCATGTACAGCGGTCTAACTTTTAAAGATGGAATGCCCGAACAAAGCAATTTTGATCGTTATCGATTAATTAGGCATAAAGAGGCACCAAAATCAATAGAGACACATTTCGTTCAAAGCGAAATTGACCCAACAGGAATGGGTGAACCACCTTTTCCACCAATTATGGGGGCCTTGGCAAATGCACTTTATAAAGCTACGGGACAAAGACATTACCATCAACCATTTATTACAGAGAAGCCACCATTGATAGGATAAAACAAATACAATTTAGATGTCGGTAGTAAAAACTAAAATAGGAAGACGTTCATTTTTAAGAAATACTACGTTGGCGGGTGGTGGTATGATGCTTGGTTTTAGTTGGCTGGCCTCTTGCAAAATGTCTCCTGATGAGGTTAATAGCCTTCCCAAAGAATGGTTTAAAATAAATGGATTTTTAAAAATTGCCGATAATGGCCAAGTTACAATTATGTCTCCCAATCCTGAAGGAGGGCAGAATGTAAAAACCTCTATGCCCATGATTGTAGCCGAGGAGTTAGATGTAGATTGGGAAAATGTAATTATTGAACAAGCACCGTTAGATACCGATTCTTTTTCATTTCAATTTTTAGGAGGTAGTCAGGCCATACGCAGAGGTTGGGAAGGGTTAAGAATGGCAGGGGCATCGGCAAGGTACATGCTTATAGCTGCTGCTGCAGAAAAGTGGCAAGTACCGGCATCTGAAATTACTACAGAAGCGGGTATTTTAGAACATGCTCCAAGTGACCAATCTATGGGTTATGGTGAAATTGCATCGGCTGCAGCTGCAATACAAGTTCCAGAAGAGGTAGAACTAAAAGAAATTAGTGATTTCAAGATTATTGGCACTTCTAAAAAGAATGTAGACGGACAAAAGATAGTTACTGGTAAACCCCTTTTTAGTATCGACACATACGAAAAAGACATGCTTACGGCAATGATCGTGCATCCACCTGCATTTGGTTTAAAATTAAAATCTTTAGATGATGCCGCTGTTAAATCTATGCCAGGTATACGAGATGTTTTTCTGATAAAGGTACTAGAAGACAATTATGAACGGCAACATTTTGATACCTGTACGTTTCTTGAAGTAGTGGCGATTGTTGGCGATACTACATGGCAGGTAATGAATGCCAAAAAAGCTATTGAGATAGCGTGGGAACCCTTTGAAACCTATACCGAAGAAAGACAACCATATAGAGGTCCAAAACAAGTATTGACTATTCCTGCCGGGTTAGAGAATTCCGAAGACCATATGTCTATGATGGCGGCTATGCTTTCTAAAAAGGCAAATGAAGTACGTAAAGACGGTAATCCTGAAAAGGCATTTAAAAACGCTTCGAAAATAGTAGAACGCACGTATACAGCACCTTTTTTGGTCCATAATTGTATGGAGCCTATGAACTTTTTCGCTAATGTAACGGCTAACAAAGCAGAGTTAAAAGGCCCTTTGCAAAAACCAGAACTTACCGAGCATGCAATTTCGGAACGATTAGGTATACCTGTTAAAAATATAGATATTCAAATGACGCGCATGGGTGGCGGCTATGGTCGCAGGTCGTATGCACATTGGTTAATTGAAGCGGCACTTATTTCCCAAAAAATGGAGCACCCTGTTAAATTGGTCTATACTCGTGAAGATGATATGACAGGGGGTATTTATAGGGCTGCCTATCAAGTTAAGTATAGGGCGGCGCTCGATACAGATAATAATGTAACGGCATTTCATGTAAATGCTGGTGGCATACCAGAGAGCCCGTTGTATGCAGACAGATTTCCGGCAGGTGCCGTAGCTAATTATTTGGCTGAAAGTTGGGATATCAATACTAATATTACAATTGGTTCATTTAGGGCGCCACGTTCAAATTTTATGGCAAGTGCAGAACAGTCATTTTTAGATGAGGTTGCCGAAGCAGCAGGTAAAGACCCATTTGATTTTAGATTGGAGCTATTGGAAAATGCACGAACAAATCCCGTTGGCGAACGAAATGACTATGACGCCGAAAGATATGCTGGAGTTTTGAAATTGGTACAAGAAAAATCTAATTGGACTACCAAAAAGGAAGGAGTTGGCAAAGGAGTTTCTGCCTATTTCTGCCATAATTCATACGCTGCCCAAGTGATGGAAATAAAATGGGAAAACGATACCCCAGTTATCGAAAAAGTAACCTGTGCTGTTGATTGTGGTATAGTAATAAATCCCGATGCCGCTATCAATTTATGTGAAGGTGGCATTGTAGATGGTATTGGAAATGCACTTTATGGGGAGCAGACCTTTGAGAATGGTGTGCCTCAAAAAAGTAATTTCGACAGCTATCGCATGATTAGAATGAGCGAAGCACCAAAGGAAATTGATATTCATTTTGTAAAAAGTGATATAGATCCAACAGGGTTGGGAGAGCCTTCTTTTCCACCCACTTTTGCAGCTGTTGCCAATGCACTATATAAGGCAAACGGAAAACGATATTATCATCAGCCATTTCTAAACAATTCTTCGAACAATAGCTAGTCCAAAAATACCTAACGCTATATACCAAATAATCTAATCTTTAAATACTATGAAACAGTGTGCTGGCTATACGGGTCTACTATTACTTATAGGTTTATTGGGGTTAGTGGGGTGTACCAATACCGAAGAAAAAATAGCGCAGGGTAGAACCTGGATGACCTATCAAGGTGATCCGGCTAGTTCAAGTTATTCGCCATTATCAGAAATAAATGCTTCGAACGTACACCAATTGCAAAATGTATGGACGTTTCAAACCACAGATCTACCCGATGGGGCCGACCCTGTAACCAGTCAGAGCAACCCTATAATTGTTGATGGGGTGTTATATGCCAATTCTGCCAAACAAACCGTGTATGCTATAAATGCAAAAACGGGCGAAAAAATATGGTCGTTCAATCCATTGGAAGAAGGTGCGCCAAGTGCTACCAGTAGAGGGGTAACCTATTGGGAAAAAGGTGAGGATAAACGAATTTTATATTCTGCCAGTAATTACATTTTGGCGATTGATGCTACTACAGGAAAATTGATAACTACGTTTGGGGAAGAAGGAAAAGTAAACCTAAATGTAGGTGTACGTGATGACCCTAATAAGATTTCGGTATCGTTGACCACGCCCGGTAGTATCTACAAAGACTTTATAATTGTTGGATCAAGGTTGCCCGATTTCTATGGATCGCCCCCTGGATATATTCGCGCCTATAACGTACAAACCGGTGAATTGGTTTGGACTTTTCATACCATTCCCCACCCAGGTGAGCCTGGGTATGAAACATGGCCACCAGATGCTTATAAATATGCAGGGGGTGCCAATTGCTGGGCAGGTATGAGTATAGACAATAAACGTGGCATAGTATTTTTGGCATTGGGTTCGCCCACTTTTGATTATTATGGTGCCGATAGAGTAGGCGCTAACCTATATGGTAATAGTGTATTGGCATTAGATGCTGCTGCGGGTCAGTACAAGTGGCATTTTCAAACTGTACACCATGATATTTGGGATTATGACTTACCATGTCCGCCAAACCTTGTAACGCTTGAGCAAGATGGAAAAGTCATAGATGCCGTTGCACAAGCGACCAAGCACGGATTCATATTTGTCTTGAACCGTGATACCGGCGAACCTATTTTCCCTGTAGAAGAACGTGAAGTGCCTGAGTCTCATTTACCGGGCGAGGTAGCGTACAGAACGCAACCCTTCCCTACAAAGCCCAAACCATTTGTAAGGCAATCGATGACCGAAGATGACCTCAATCATTTTACGCCAGAAGATCACGATTCTATATTAAAAACATTTAGGTCTGTAAGGTACGAGGGGTTGTTTACACCGCCAGATTTAAAAGGAACCTTATCAATACCAGCTACGCGTGGAGGGGTTAATTGGGGTGGTGCCGCGTTCGACCCAAACTCTTCTTATTTGTACATACGAGGTAATAATCTACCCGAAATACAGACCATTGTCGATGCCAATAAACATTTTGCCGCCGACAATAGTACGCGGTACGAGTATGGCCGTGCTGCCTATAGTAAACACTGTGCAACATGCCACGGCACGGAAATGGAAGGTGTTCCCCCAACCTTTCCTACTTTGATTGGGTTAAAAGGCAAGATAGAAGAACATGAAACGTTATTGAAAATTCGCCAAGGTGGCGGACAAATGCCCGGTTTTAAAGGAGTGCTAACCCCACGTGAAGAAAGAGGAATTATGGCATTTTTGTATGATAAAAAAGAGCCATTAATAGAAGTGCCACAAGAAATTGAAACCGAAGAAGTGCCTGTGCGTTATATGAATATTACAGCGTATAGAACTTGGAGCGACCCAAGTGGCAATCCCGCTTTAAAAGCACCATGGAATACCTTGAACGCCTTAAACCTTTCTACAGGTGAATATGAGTGGCAGATACCCTTGGGCAATGATGAAAAGTTACAGGAAAAAGGAGCTCCCGACACAGGATTATTGGCCAGATCTGGCCCTATGGTAACCGCTGGCGGTTTGGTGTTTATAAGTGGTGCTGCAGATAAAAAACTATGGGCCTTTGATAAGAAAACAGGAAAGTTGGTTTGGGAAACAGAATTGCCTGCTGCCAATAATGCCAATGTATGTTCCTATTCGGTAGGTGGCAAACAGTATATTGCACTTTCGGTTGGAGGTACAAAAGAAAACCCCTCAGGTTCTGTAATGGCATTTTCTTTGCCCTAATCAATTTAGTGATGCTGTATATATTAATGGGTTGCGATGTAATAGTATTTAAATGTTTTCATTATCCCGTAAATGTATGCTCACAATTATCTCTATCTTCTTAGTTTGCTCTAAAACATACTAGCTCGTATTGCTTTAAGAGGTTTAGGTATTACCAAGGTCTCTGCTAATTTTGATAGATATAACAACTTGCAAGTTATTGAGATTGTTGGCATAATTTCATCACTTTCGAACCCTATTAATTTCTCATTTCAGTAAAAAATATTTTACTAAATGTTGATGAAAATTGATAGATTTGATTGGAATATAACGGACTAAACAACCATAGCAAAATCTAACATTATCCAATATTAAATTACTATTTATGAAGCGATATTATTTATTACTTCCATATTTGTTAGTATTTGTAAGTTGCTCAACTGATAATGATGCGATAGAAAACTTAAACATAAAACCTCCTAACTTCATAAATGGAACTTGGATATCATCATCTAGTGACCCTGAAATTGACGGAAAAATTACTTATACTTTTTCAACTAATAACGTAATCGAAATTGGTGTGTTTGAAAGAGATAATGGGGCGCCATTCAAAGTTGATTATAAATTTTTATTTTCTAGCGATAAGTATTTGGTTGAAGAAGAAATCACAGATGATTCGTACACACTCAATTTAAGTTATAAATCTGGAGAAATTGCTTTTTTTGAAGACACTAATTTTCGAATACCAATTAGTAGAAAATTCATTTTGGTATCTGAAAATTTATTAGCTGCGCCATTTCCAAATAGTAATGTAGGTCTAATAAAACAATAGATTATAAAACTATTGCTAACAAAGTTTAAAAATCATTATTTAAGAATTTCTTAAACGGATATTAAGAGAATTAAGTTGTCTTTAAGATTAGCTGTATTGTTCTTAAGACAAATCAAAACAAAGAAACTTAACCGAGACTTTAGAATGAATATTCTTAAATAGAAACTCTACTGTTTCACTAATTTCTTGCTCAATTCTTCAAGCGATACCCCTTTCGTTTCGGGCATCATAAAGTACACCCATAAGAGTTGTAAGACCATCATAGCGGCAAAAAACAAGAAAACGGTACCAGCACCAATGGTTGAGAATAAAAAAGGTACGGCTGCAGGTATTGCCGCTGCCAAAATCCAATGCACCGAGGATCCAAAGGCTTGTCCGTTTCCACGAAGATGGTTAGGGAATATTTCAGATATAAATACCCAAATTACACTTCCTTGTCCGATAGCATGAGCCGCTATAAATAAAAATAAGAAGATTGGTACCGCCATGCCTTGCCACTCAAAAAAGAATGCGCAGGCAACAAGAGATAACGAAACGATATATCCTACAGAGCCTATATACATTAATTGTTTACGGCCTAATCGGTCAATTAAGTTAATACCTAATAGGGTAAATAACATATTAGTTACACCAATACCTACACTGCTTAAAAGGGCAGTACTTTCTCCTAAACCAGCTTCTTCAAAAATACGTGGAGCATAGTATAAGAATGCATTTATACCTGAAAGTTGATTGAAGAATGCAATAAAAAAAGCAAGCATAAGGGGAAATCGATATTTTTTCATGAATATAGATTCACCAGTAACATTGTTTTTATTGTCTTGTTGTATTAAAGCTACGGCCTCATTTACATCTTGGTTAGGGTCGATAAGTAATAACACTTTTTTCGCTTCATCAATTCTTCCTTGGGGAATTAACCATCTTGGACTCTTTGGAACTGTAAGAACAAATATGGTGTAAATAATAGCAGGAATACCTTCAACTCCAACCATCCAACGCCATGCATTTTCACCTAATCCGCTAAGCATATAGTTAGATAGAAAAGCAATAAGAATACCAAATACTAAACTAAATTGATAGAAGCCAACTAGTTTACCTCGTTTGTCAGCTGGTGAAATTTCAGAAATATATGCAGGTGCCGCAATGGTAGACACGCCAACACCGATACCACCAATGAATCTAAAAACAGCAAATGTGATAGGGTCATTGGAAAGCGCTGAGCCTATCGCAGAAATGCTGAAAAGAATACCTATCCATATTAGCGTATTTTTTCGACCAAATTTATTTGTAGGTATTCCGGCAAATAAAGCACCAAGGACGGTACCCCATAAGGCGCTAGATATAACTACCCAGCCATGAAATGAATCAGAACTTTGCCATAATGCCTGTAATTGTTTATCCGCTCCTGAAATTACAACGGTGTCAAATCCAAATAAAAAACCTGCAAGCGCAACGGTTATAGACCAAATGAGTATTCTATTCATGGTGGTTGATTAAGTAGCTGTTAAATATAACAAATTGAAACCGTAAATTCTTAATGAATAACGACAACATAAAAATCAAAGAATTGGTAACTTGTGATAATTTTAAAAATTGAACGATGAAAGACTTAAAAAATAAAGTAGCCTACATTACGGGAGGTACTAAAGGTATTGGTTTTGCAGTTGCTCAGACATTGTTAAACCAAGGCATGAGAGTTGCTATAAGTGGCAGGTCTCAGAAAAGTGTAGACCAGGCCCTAAAAGATTTTAATAATGATGCTGTTTTAGGAATTGTTTCTGATGTTGCGAAAATGGCAGACGAGAAAAATGCAATTTCCAAAATTATGGATAAATGGGGTCAGGTAGATGTTGTTTTGGCAAATGCTGGAGTAGGTAATTTTGCTCCAATAGATCAGATGACAGATGACGAATGGCACCAGATGATAGATACCAACTTAAATGGTGTTTTTCACTCTCTAAAAGCCTCTGTAGAGCAATTAAAAAAATCTAAGGGATATTATATAACGTTGGCGAGTTTAGCGGGCACTAATTTTTTTGCAAACGGAGCTGGTTATAATGCATCTAAATTTGGGGTAGTTGGCTTTACCCAAGCGGCTATGTTAGACTTAAGAAAGTATGATATTAAAGTTTCTACAATTATGCCTGGTTCGGTAGCAACACATTTTAATAATCATGTGCCAGATGAGACGGATGCATGGAAAATTCAACCAGAAGATATTGGACAGCTGGTAGTAGATTTATTGAAAATGAACGAAAGAACATTACCAAGCAAGATAGAGGTGAGGCCTACTCGACCTGATAAAAAATAAATTTAAACCTCTTTCTCTGTAAACGGAATTTCAGAATTACAGATTTCTGTAATCAATTGACCAAGTATATGCTCGAAATCTAGAATCACATTGCTGTCAATAATGTGATTTTTTGCTCCTCGAGCAGATTCTTTTTGAGCAAAAAGTAAAGTACCTTCAGTAAAATTCTTTAAAGAAATAATACCTGCTTGAATAGATAGGTTTTCTTTTGGATGCGTTTTAAAATACATTAATCCATAGCAAAGTAATTGAAACGCTTTACTGTACTGGTATTCCTGAGATAATATTTCCCAGTCCATTATTTCAACATTCCTTCTTTCAACTTTTCCTGTTTTATAATCTATAATACGGGTAATACCATCAAACTCCTCTACACGATCTAGTTTTCCTTTTAATTTAACTGGAAAATCAAGTCCTTTTATTTGAAGAGGAACTTCTAATGAAAGTTCTAATGCGATAATTTTTATTTCATGATTTGCAATGACTGCTATTTCAGCATCAATGAATGTTTGAATGTATTTAAGAATAACATGAAATGAAATATAATTTTTGCCATAGCTAATATTCCCTTCTTTATATGTCTTTTCAAAATTGAGTGATACAATTTGATGTATATTTTTTTTAATGCCATTTAAAAGCTCAACGGTAAGGTTTATGCCAACTAATGGTGTGTAAAGTTCTTCTAAGCTATCATGTACAATGGTGCCAAAAGTATTGGGAGCAAGCGTTTCCTCAACCTGTAGAACATCGTTGATATTCAGTAGGTTTTGTTTGTAAAAATCTATAGGGTTTCTTATGTAGTTGCTTAAAGAACTGGGTGAAAACCCTTTTTTGGCTTTCTCTTGAATTAAAGAAACTAAACTTTTTGTTTTAAAAATGGTGTCACTTTTCCTGGTAATTGTTTGTATTTGAGGAGTCGCGATATACTCAGTTATATCCGCTCTATTTTCATCAGTAAGAAGTTGTGTAATTAGTCTGCTTTTTTCACCACCTTCTAAAGCATCAGGTTCCGTATTGTATAAAATATATATGTTCTTGGCTCTTTGTAGTAATCTGTAGAAATGATAGGTATAAACGGCGTCTTTTTCTTTATATGTTGGTAGCCCGTTTTTGATTTTAAGGTCAAATGGGATAAACGAATTATTAGATTTACCAGAAGGCAATACACCTTCATTAACTGAGGTAATAATGATAGTTTCAAAATCTAGCAGTCTACTTTCTAACATCCCCATAATTTGAATACCTTCTACGGGGTTACCTTGAAAGTCTAAGGTTTCAGTACTTAAGAGTTGTTTAAATAGATGCTTAAAACTTTTGAGGTTATTGATGTAAGAAAAAGTAGTACATAAATCTTTTAGCTGATTAAATAGCGTGTAGAATTTATAAAGCTGTTCAAGTAATAAGGCATTTTCTTTTACTATTTCTAGGGTTCTAATAGATTGAACAAGCACTAGAAAGTTATCAATTAAGGGATTCGGATTGTTATTGGTGTTCTTAAATAATAATGATACAGTAGCGTTTTTTGGTATTAACTCTTCAATTTGTAAACTCGAGATATACGACCAATTATTAGTTTTTATTTTTGTTATTAGTGCTTCCGCAGAAATTTCATTTGCATCAAAAAGTAATACAGCATAAGAATGCGTGAGTAAGTTTAATAGGTTTTTGTAAAACCATCCTTTCTCTGTTTTTTGCTCATGAAAGTCTATTAGGTTTGTAAAAAAACTAGCTAATGGTGTTGATTCTAGTTTTTGGCCCATAGTAATGTTGGTAGCCGAAATATTATTAGGAATTGAATTTAATAGCGGGTTTAATAATTCTTCATTACCTAAAACGATAGCTGCATTACTTAGTGATTCTGGTTGTTCATTTTGAATTCTGTAAAGTAAATCACCTACATAGTTTACCTGAGATATATTTTTAGGCACACCAATAATTTCAATACGCTTTTTAGTGGTATAATGATTGGTTAGTCCGTTAAGGGTTTTGCCTTTCAAAACTCCCCACGTATTTTGATAGTTTCTTATAAAATAACCAGCATCGTGTATGGTGTCTTGTAAGAAGTAGGGGTCTATGTCCCAGTAAATGGTTGCATCAGTTTTTTCTAGAATGGTTTGAATGAGGATGCTTTCAGCACTGTTTAAGGCATTGAAACCTAGAAAAACATGCCTCTTCGTAATTTGAGCTATATAGCTAGTTAATTGTGCTACAGAAGTTCTATATATAAGCCCTTGATGGCCTAAACCTTGTTTAATTAAGTTGTCATTAAATTGATTGTAGATATCTTCTAAATACCTCCAAAAATGAAGATAATTCTCTATCATCTCCGATTTTTCCATATTCAAAGACCAGTGATTGACTTCTTGTATGGCTTCTATGTTTTTATATAGCGTAGATCCGTCGACTAAATACCTGTCTACTTCATTAAAATCTTGTAATAATATTTGGCCCCATTTCAGAAATGAGTCAAATGATTCTTTTTCATAATCACCAACGCTTAAATAAGCATTGTAAAGTTCAAAGAGTTGTGTGGTAGTATTTGCCGTAACAAGGTTGGATACTTTTTCAATAAAATCTTCAATACTATAGATTTCGGGCGCCAGAACTGTTTTAGTAATTGTTTTAGATAGTATTTTTTTAAGAAATACACCTGCACGTTTACTTGGTAAAATAAAAATTACTTTACGAGTATCTTGGTTTTTATTTACTACATCTTTGACTACGTCTTCTATAAAACTCTGCATATAGTAAAAATAAAAAAGCTCCGCATATAGCGGAGCTTTTATTCAATAAAAACACTTTGGATTAATTTAACTTATTTGATTAAGTTAATTTCTACCCTTCTGTTTTGTGTTCTACCTGCTCTTGTATTGTTAGTAGCGATAGGCTTAGCCTCACCGTAACCAATTGCAGATAATCTATCTGAAGCGACACCTTCTTTAATTAAAAAGTCTCTTACGCTATTTGCTCTTTTTTCAGATAAAGATTGATTTAATTTTTCACTACCTACACTATCAGTGTGACCTTCAACTGTAAATTTAGAAGTAGGATACTCATTTAATATCTTGATGATATCAACAAATACACCAACAGTTTCTGTTTTTAAACTTGCTTTACCAGTATCAAATAAGATAGTTCTAGCATAATCATTCAATTGCTTTTGAACTTCTGCAGTTACTTCAGGACAACCAGCGTTAGCTACTGTACCAGCAACATCAGGACATTGATCATCTTTGTCAAGTACACCGTCACCATCAGCATCAGCCCAAGGACAACCTTTGTTTTCAGCAGGACCAGCTTCAGAAGGACAAGCATCATCTTTATCAGCTACACCATCGCCATCAGCATCAGGACAACCAGCTAAAGCAGGAAGACCAGCTTCGTTAGGACAAGCATCGTCTTTATCAGCTACACCATCGCCATCAGCATCAGGACAACCGTTCATTTCTTTAGAACCAGCTTCGTTAGGACAAGCATCTTTGCTATCTTCTATACCATCGCCATCAGAATCAGGACAACCATTGAATGCTTCAAGACCAGCAACTTCTGGACAAGCATCATCTTTATCGTAGATACCATCACCGTCAGTATCAGTGCCACCAAATTTAACTGAAATACCAGCTAAGTGTTGGAAATGTTTTACACCGTAATCTTCAAAAGCATGCTTGTAAGAAGATTGTAATGTAAGACCTAAGTTTTCTGAAAACCAAATGTTAAGTCCAAGACCACCATTTACAGTTCCAGCTCCGATTTCATCAACCCAAGTATAACCACCACCGATCTCAATGAAAGGATCAATTACCGTAGTTTTTTTGATTAAATCATATTTTATTGTACCATCTAAAGCATAATAAGAGAAATCATCAACGCTAACATCACCTAATTTGCTGATTTTGTTAAGAGATCCTCTTGCTCCAATAGAGAAGCCGTCACCAACACTCTTTGAAACTCCTACATAAGATATTGAAGGTAAAATATTCCAGTGATCGTTCGCATTAAAGAATTCATTACCAAAAGAACTTACATCCCCAGTAGGATATACGTCAACGGCATTAACCCCGAATTGCACTTGCCAAGGGTTGTTCTCGTCTTGCGCTTGTATGCTGTTGATACCTACGACAAGTAGGGCAACAACCAATAATTTGCTAAGATGTTTCATGTTCAAATTTTTAAGTTTAAGTGTTTATTAGCTGCAAATGTAACTTGTTAAATATTATTAACAAAATCAATTTCCTATTTTTTTTAACGCATTTAACAGATTAAAAAGCGCATTTAAACGATTTTTAGTTCTTTGCCTACTTCAGTAAAGGCTTTAATCGCGGTGTCTATATGCGCCTTTGAATGTGCTGCTGATAGTTGAACTCTTATTCGTGCTTTCCCTTTTGGCACTACAGGATAGAAAAAACCGATAACATATATGCCTCTTTCAAGTAACTTATTTGCCATTTGTTGTGATAATTTGGCATCATAAAGCATTACAGGAACTAT
>CAXBIJ010000072.1:0-13094 GCA_963975675.1 uncultured Maribacter sp.
CAAGAATGGTTGAACGTAAGAAATTCGGTCAGAAGAAAGCTCGTAAGAAATTCCAATTCTCGAAACGTTAATTCGAATCACAAAATTACCAGGCACCCTTTTTGGGTGCCTATTTTATATATTTTATCACACTGGAAAATCCAGATTATTAACAAGTTCATTGAAAGTCCTTTACGGACAATTAAAAATCCTTTAATCTCTTAAAATTAAAGGTAAATTAGTTTAGCATCTAAATGGTGAAGGCTTTTGCACAATTGCAAATACCACTTTACCATTGCTAATTCATAAGAACGTAAACTAAATTTAAAATGGCGAGAGTCGAAGTAAAACAATTATTAGAAGCAGGTGTACATTTTGGTCACCTAACAAGAAAGTGGAATCCAAACATGGCTCCTTACATCTACATGGAGCGTAACGGTATTCACGTTATCAATCTTTACAAAACAGTTGCAAAATTAGACGAGACCAATGAGGCTCTTAGTAAAATTGCAGCATCAGGTAGAAAGATACTTTTCGTAGCTACCAAAAAACAAGCAAAAGATATCGTTGCTGAAAAAGCAGCAGCTGTAAACATGCCTTACATCACAGAAAGATGGCCAGGTGGTATGTTAACAAACTTCGTTACTATTCGTAAAGCTGTTAAGAAAATGGCTTCTATCGATCGTATGAAAAAAGATGGTACTTTCCTTACTCTTTCTAAAAAAGAAAGACTTCAAGTAGATCGTTTACGTGCTAAATTAGAAAAGAACTTAGGTTCTATTTCTGAAATGACACGTTTACCAGGTGCGTTGTTTATAGTTGATACAATGAGAGAGCACATCGCAGTTAAAGAAGCTCAAAAATTAAATATTCCAATCTTTGCTATGGTTGACACCAACTGTGACCCAAGAGATGTAGATTATTTAATACCTTCTAATGATGATGCCTCCAAATCTATCGACATTATCATGACAGAAGTTACTAATGCAGTTGCTGAAGGTCTTGCTGAACGTAAGTCAGAAAAAGGTGATGCTGCAGAAGGCAAATCTGATGCTAAAAAAGAAAAAGCTCCAAAGAAAAAAGAAGCTGCCGATAAGCCAGCACCATCTCCTGAAAAAGTTGATGCTAAGCCAGCTGCAGTAGTTGCTAAAGCACCAAACGCTGAAGTTGAAGTTGAGGCCACTAAAAAAGCTGTTGCTAAAAAAGAAAAAGTTGAGGCAGATGACTTGACTAAAGTAGAAGGAATTGGGCCTAAAGCTGCTGAAGCTTTAGTTGCTGCAGGTATTGCTACATTTGCTGATCTTTCTAAAGGAGAAGCTGAAAAAATCAAAGAAATCTTGACAGAAGCAAGTTCAAGAATGGCTCATTTAGATCCAACTTCTTGGCCAAAGCAGGCAAAAATGGCCGCTGATGGTAAATGGGACGAGCTTAAAGAATGGCAAGACAACACTAAAGGTGGTGTAGAATAAGCAACTACATTTTTTTATATAAATAAATTAAGAATAACCCTCTAAAAAGGGTACACTAAAAGTAAAAGAAATGGCAAAAATTACAGCCTCAGAAGTTAATAGATTAAGAAAAACAACTGGTGCAGGAATGATGGATTGCAAAACAGCTTTAGTTGAAGCTGATGGTGATTTTGAAACTGCAATTGAAATTCTTCGTAAAAAAGGTCAAAAAGTTGCAGCAAAAAGAGCCGATAGAGATTCTTCTGAAGGTGCTGCTATCGCTAAGGTAAATGATGATCACACTAGTGGTGTTATTATTTCTCTTAACTGCGAAACTGATTTCGTAGCTAAAAACGAAACTTTCGTAACGTTAGCAACAGAATTAGCAGATTTAGCAATCAATTTTGATTCTAAAGATGCATTCTTAGCTGCTGATTACAAAGGCATGACTGTTCAAGAAAAACTTATTGAACAAACAGGCGTTATTGGCGAGAAAATTGAAATCGGAGGTTTTGAGACTTTAAGCGCTCCTTTCGTAGGTTCATACATTCATGCAGGAAATAAAATTGCAGTTCTAACCGGACTTTCAGCTGCGGTTGATGGTGCTGAAGAAGTTGCAAAAGATGTTTCTATGCAGGCTGCCGCAATGAACCCAGTGGCATTAAATGAAGACGGTGTTGATCAATCTGTAATCGATAAAGAAATCGAAATTGCAAAAGATCAATTACGTCAAGAAGGTAAGCCAGAAGAAATGCTTGACAATATCGCAAAAGGTAAATTAAAGCGTTTCTTTAAAGACAACACCTTGATTAATCAAGATTTCATTAAAGACAGCAAACAAAGTGTTTCTCAATACGTAAAATCAGTTGATTCTAAATTAGAGGTAACAGGATTTAAAAGAGTTGCATTAGGTTAATTACAATACAACTAACTCAATAAAAAACCGTCTTACTTTAAAAAGTAGACGGTTTTTTTATTTTAATAATCAAGCATTACATATAGTTAAAGCCAATATAACTTAATTTTTTAACCATGCTTTACGTAAAGAGATTTCAAGTTCAGTGGCATCTTTTACTGGCGCTAATTTTTTGACAACCTTCATAGGCAAACCTATAGATCCTTCGACAGTAACAACCTCCCCATTTCTTTCTACGGTAATCTTTATAATTTTTTCAGGAGCCCAACCAAAGCTCTCACCTACAATTGCTCGTATCGACTTAATAGTAACTTCATCACCATTAATAGCCTGTAAAACATCACCTCCCTTTAAATTCAAATCTTTGAAAAATGAGTTTAACTTAATGCCCTCTCGTATAAACACCACGCTATCATTCTCTACATCGACATCAATATATGGTACTTGACCATCTAAAAAATAACCCGTTTGCTGTTCTACCTCTAAGATGTTTAAACCAACCTTTTTCAAGTAAAGTTCATAATCTATTGGAGTATCACCATTAACATGATTTTTAAAAAAAGCATCTACTTCAGGGTATGTCATTTCTACTATCTCCTTAAACAAGGCATCATCATCGAAAGGTACATTAACTCCGTATTTCTTAGACAACTCCTTTAATAGCCAAAGCACACCTTTCTCTCCATTACTTTTCTCACGCAATAATAAATCTAAAGACATATTAATTAAAGCACCTTTCTCATATACATTACCATAATTTGCTTCATATGGTTCCTCTAAAATATTCTTACTCATTATTGTAAAAGACATAGTATCATCATAAAATTTAGAATTGTCTATCTTCATTAACATTTTATCATAATATTCATCCTCTGAAATTAATTCCTGCTGAACCTGAAATAAGTTAGCGAAGTACTCTGTGGTACCCTCATACATCCATAAATGTTGAGACATTTTAGGGTTATTAAAATCAAAGAATTGTATCTCTTTAGAATGAACCGATAAAGGTGTTACTATATGAAAAAATTCATGTGATACGACATCGACCATAGCCTCCTCCAACCTTTCAATAGGCATGGCCTCGGGCAAAACAACAACAGTAGATGTATGATGTTCTAAAGCTCCAAATCCACGGGCATCAGGTACGTTTACATCTGACAGATACAACAAAATATTATATTCCTTGGTAGTGTCTACATCTCCCAAAAATTTCTTTTGAGCACCCATCATTGAAACCATCCTTTCCTTTAAATCGGCAGCTTTATATACCCCATTAGGAGAAAAGAGACTTAACCTAACGGTAATTCCATTAATTTCGAAAGCCTCAGTATTAGGCTTGGTATACATAATTGGATTATCTATAACCTCAAAATATCGTTTGGCCATAAAACCATCCCAAAGCGCATCTGGTTTTCTGTTCGGTTCTAGAAACAATGACGTAGTAGCCACTAATGCTTCAGGTTTATGCACTAATATGTTATAAGGTGTTTCTTTAAAACCGTCAAAATACCCAACAAATCCATGAAGATTAAGCATAAAATTACTGCCTTTTGAAATATTCGTGCCAGCTGGAGAGAATACAGCATCAGCAACTTCGGTTTCAGTATCATAAGTATCATTCACCAAATACTCAACCTTATCCAGCTGAACTCCATTTGAAATACTCCAAGAATTCTCATCAAGTTTAACAACTTCAAGTTCATTCCCTTTATAATCTAGTGCCTTAAAATCTTGAATATACTTACCGTAATTATCAGAACTATATGTGCCTGGGACGGTTCTAGGTATTCGAAACAATACCGTTTCAGTTGTAAAAGCCTTAGGATTCATTTCAACTCTAACACGATCATCAACAACATTGACCAAATCTATCGTAGTTAAAATTGGACTATTATCATCCGACAACAATGATTTACCTGTACCACAGGCATTAAACAGCAATGCTAGGGCGAAGGCAATTATTATTTTTCTCATAATAAATAACTTATATTCTTGTTAATATAAAGTTTCCAAAGATATATATTCTACGATATACCATTCAGAAAGATTTATGTTTTGCTTCCATGAAATATTGACCACCCCCATCGAATATTTTCATTATTTTTGATGGCAAATAAAAAACTAAGATGCACTACAAAAGAATTCTTCTAAAATTAAGTGGCGAAGCCCTAATGGGTGAAAAACAATACGGCATTGATTCTAACAGACTTAATGAATATGCAGAAGAGATTAAAGAAGTAGTAGAAAAAGGCATTGAAGTAGCTATCGTAATTGGCGGAGGCAATATTTTTCGAGGATTAGCAGGTGCAGCCACAGGAATGGATAGGGTACAAGCTGATCACATGGGAATGCTAGCTACCGTTATTAATGGTCTAGCTTTGCAGAGTGCTTTAGAAATGAACGGTGTACAAACAAGATTACAATCCGCTATTAAAATCAATGAAGTTGCTGAACCTTTTATTCGAAGAAGAGCAATGAGACATCTTGAAAAAGGTAGAGTTGTAATATTTGGTGGTGGAACTGGGAACCCTTATTTTACTACAGATTCTGCTGCGGTTTTAAGGGCTATTGAAATAGAAGCTGATGTAATTTTAAAAGGTACTCGTGTAGACGGCATATATACCGCTGATCCTGAAAAGGATAAAAATGCAACAAAATTTGATTCCATATCTTTTCATGATGTTCTTAAGAAAGGATTGAAAGTTATGGATACAACCGCTTTTACATTAAGTCAAGAAAATGAACTACCAATCGTAGTTTTTGATATGAACAAAAAAGGAAACTTGCTTAAAATTGTTGACGGCCAAACAATTGGTACAACAGTCAACGTATAATTTTGGTACGGTTTATGTTTTGAGAAAGTAATATTATTGTTTTATGAACGAAGAAGTACAATTTGTTTTAGACTCGACAAAAGAAGGAATGGATGCTGCAATAGCCCATTTAGAGCGTGAATTTTTAAAAATCAGGGCGGGAAAAGCTAGCCCTGCCATGTTATCATCTATACTTGTTGATTATTATGGCTCGCAAACACCATTATCACAAGTAGCCAATGTTAACACTCCCGATGGTCGTACTATTTCTGTACAACCATGGGAAAAAGGGATGCTTCAAGAAATTGAAAAAGCCATCATGAACGCAAACCTTGGTTTTAACCCTATGAACAATGGCGATTTAATCATCATAAATGTTCCGCCACTTACAGAAGAAAGAAGAATACAACTTACAAAACAAGCAAAAGCTGAGGCAGAACACGCTAAAATAGGTGTACGTAGTGCTAGGCAAGATGCAAATAAAGAAATTAAAGATCTTGATATCTCAGAAGACCTTCAGAAGAATGCAACTGATGATGTACAAGGTATAACCGATATTTACACCAAAAAAATTGATGACTTTCTTGCGAAGAAAGAAGCAGAAATCATGAAAGTATAACTTTAAACCAATAGTTCAACAGATCAAGCTACCTTAAATCGGTAGCTTTTTTTATTTACGATTAATTTTAAACTTTTCTATTTAGGAACAAATGCACCTATTGGTTACCTTTGACACCTGCAAAAACAGTTATGGTAGCTAAACTTACTAAAGGATTTTGGCCGAAAACGGCAAACATTATTCTGAGAAACAGAATCCTAATCATTTTTCTGATTGTTGGATTTACAATTTTCATGGCCATGCAGTGGCAATATATGCGATTTTCAAGTTCGCAAACCAACCTACTACCCGATGACCACCCAGTAAATCAAGAATATCAAGATTTTCTTAGCAAATTCGGCGAAGAAGGCAATGCCGTAGTATTTGCAATACGCGATAGTGCTCTTTTTAATCCTGTCAATTTTAATCGATGGAATAAACTTAGCAAACAACTAGCTGCATTTCCTGAAGTAGATTTTGTGCTCTCAACGGACAATCTACAAGAGCTTATTAAGGATAATGAAAAACAAGAATTTAAAATGCGACCGCTAATAACGGGAGAACTAAATTCTCAAAAAGAAATTGACAGTGTAACCAATCATTTATTCAACGACCTTCCTTTTTATGAAAATCTAATATTCAATAAGGAAAGTAAAACGATTCGAACCATTGTAAATCTAGACAAGGATATTGTAAACACTTCAGTTCGAAAAGATTTTATTCTACAAGATTTAAATACGTTAGTTACTAATTTTGAAAAAGAAACAAATTTAGATGTTCACATTTCTGGCATGCCATATGTTAGAACCATGAATTCTCAGAATATTATCGATGAAATCGGTAAATTTATCCTGGCCGCTCTTGGTGTTACGTCATTAATATTTTTCTTTTTCTTTAGAAGTATTAGAGCCACAGTAATATCTATGTGTGTAGTTATTATTGGCGTAATGTGGGCCTTTGGCCTTCTAGGCTTGCTACAATATGAAATTACTGTTCTTACTGCTCTTATTCCACCATTAATCATAGTTATTGGTATTCCGAACTGTATTTTTTTAATTAACAAATATCAACAGGAGGTTAAAAAACATGGTAATCAAGCTTTATCATTACAGCGAGTTATTTCCAAAATCGGAAATGCCACTTTAATGACAAATATTACCACAGCCTCTGGCTTTGCTACTTTTATAATAACTGATAGTAAGCTTTTAAAAGAGTTTGGTATCGTTGCCTCTATTAATATCATAGGTATATTTATTCTTTCTTTACTTATAATACCAATTGCATATAGTTTTATGCCCTTACCAAAAACAAAACATTTAAAACACTTGAATAAAAAGTGGATTGATGCCTTTGTTAGCTGGATGGAGCGTATTGTAAGGCATAGAAGAATATCTGTTTATATTGTTTCTATAGCGCTATTAGTTATAAGTATTATTGGCATCTATCAAATTAAAATATCAGGAAGCCCTATTGAGGATATGCCTAAAAATGCTGAGTTTTTTCATGACATACGTTTTTTTGAAAAAGAGTTCAAAGGTATTATGCCTGTTGAAATAGTGGTAGATACAAAAACGCCTAAAGGCGTTTTAAAACCTGCTACACTAAAACGAATGAATCAACTTGGCGAAGTTATCGAAGAAATTCCAGAGCTTTCATCACCGGTTTCAGTAGTTAATTTAGTAAAGTATTCTAAACAGGCTTTTTACAATGGCCTACCAAAATATTATCAATTACCAACGAGTCAAGAAAATACGTTCATTATGGATGTTGCTAGAAAATCTTCTAACAACAGCGACCTACTTAAAACGTTTGTAGACAGTACCGGTCAAACTGCGAGAATAACTACTTTTATGCGAGATGTAAATACAACCCGTATGGAACAGATAGAGGGGCGACTGAAGGAGCATATCTCAAAAATATTTCCTGCCGAGCGCTACAATGTATATATGACGGGTAGCGCACTCTTATTCTTAAAAGGAACAAAGTACTTGGTTAAAAACCTAATTATGTCACTTGCATTAGCTATTGGCTTAATTGCACTTTTCATGGCCTACCTTTTTAGGTCTTTTAGAATGATTATCATTTCTCTAATTCCAAATTTATTGCCCTTAGTAATTACCGCCGGTATTATGGGCTTTGTCGGTGTTCCTATTAAGCCTTCTACAATTCTAGTATTTAGTATTGCTTTCGGAATTTCAGTAGATGATACTATACATTTCCTAGCGAAGTATAGGCAAGAATTAACAGCCAATAATTGGCGAATTGAAAAATCGGTTTATAATGCCTTACGTGAAACTGGCGTAAGTATGTTCTATACATCAATAGTTTTATTTTTCGGATTTTCGGTGTTTGTTATTTCTAACTTCGGAGGTACGGTTGCTCTAGGCTCATTGGTTTCTGCAACTCTGCTTCTTGCAATGCTTGCTAACCTTATTCTTTTACCTTCATTATTGTTATCATTAGAAAAAAGTATTGCCAACAAGCAAACACTTAAAAAACCACAGATAGACATATTACCACAAGATGAAAATAACAATTAGGTAAATTTCATTTAGGTCGTTGTTTTATATCATAACATAAGCCAATTATTTTTTAACAAAATCCTATCTTTGGCGTTTTAATTTTCAATTCAATAAGCATGCGTTCAGCTACTATAAAAGAACTTTTATTAAGTAAAAATTTACTTCAAGAAATCACTATCAAAGGTTGGGTAAGAACCTTTAGAAGCAATAGGTTCATTGCTTTAAATGATGGGTCAACATTGAATACCATTCAATGTGTAGTAGATTTCGAAAATTTTGATGAAGAATTACTAAAAAAAGTAAATACAGGCGCAGCTTTAAAAATTACTGGTACGCTTGTAGAAAGCCAAGGAAAAGGACAATCGGTAGAAATTCAAGTTTCAGCCTTAGAGGTATTAGGAATTGCTGACCCAGAGGAATATCCTATTCAACCTAAAAAACACTCTTTAGAATTTTTAAGAGAAAAAGCACATTTAAGAATTCGCACGAATACTTTTGCAGCAATAATGCGAGTTAGGTCTACCCTATCTTTCGCTATTCACAATTATTTTAGAGAAAACGGTTTCAACTATTTTCATGCACCAATAATTACCGGTTCGGATGCCGAAGGCGCAGGTGAAATGTTTAGAGTAACCACCCTAGACGAAAAAAACCCGCCTTTAACTAAAGACGGAGCTGTTGACTATAAAGAAGATTTTTTTGGAAAAGAAACCAACCTAACCGTTTCTGGGCAATTAGAGGCTGAAGCTTACGCTATGGCATTAGGCAAAGTATATACTTTCGGACCAACATTTAGAGCTGAAAATTCCAATACTTCTAGACATTTAGCAGAATTTTGGATGATTGAACCAGAAATGGCTTTCTTCGATTTAGATGCGAACATGGACTTAGCTGAAGATTTCATAAAGAATGTTATCTCATATACTTTAACACATTGTCAAGAGGATTTAGAATTTTTAGAAAAAAGGTTGTTAGATGAGGAAAAAAGCAAACCACAAGCACAACGAAGTGATATGCCTTTAATGGAAAAATTAAAGTTTGTTGTTGATAATAATTTTAAGAGAGTAAGTTACACAGAGGCAATCGAAATTCTAAAAAACTGCAAGCCTAACAAAAAGAAGCAATTTAAGTATCTAATTGAAGAATGGGGTACAGACCTACAAAGTGAGCATGAGCGTTATCTTGTTGAGAAACATTTTAAATGTCCGGTGATATTGTTTGATTATCCTGCAAAAATTAAGGCTTTCTATATGCGTCTAAATGAAGACGGTAAAACTGTTAGAGCTATGGATATTTTATTCCCTGGTATTGGTGAAATTGTTGGAGGCTCACAAAGAGAAGAGCGCTTAGATGTATTAAAAGAGAAAATCAAAGAACTTGGCATCGATGAGAAAGAGCTTTGGTGGTATTTAGATTTAAGAAAATTTGGAACTGCTGAGCATAGTGGTTTTGGACTTGGATTTGAACGATTAGTTCTATTCGCAACAGGCATGGGCAACATTAGAGATGTTATACCATTTCCAAGAACTCCACAGAATGCAGAATTCTAAGCGGATTTAGTTACTTTTACAAGTACTAGAAAAAAGTAATGCTGAAACAACACCTACAATTTAAACTTTCCCAAAAACTATCTCCACAGCAAATTCAATTGATGAAGCTGATTCAACTGCCTACACAGGCTTTTGAACAACGGTTAAAGCAAGAATTAGAGGAAAATCCGGCTCTTGAAACAGGAAAAGAAGAATTAGAAACGGCCTCTGATGAGTATGATGATATCTATGAAGATGATTCTGATAACGAAACCATTAACACAGAAGACATCAACATCGATGACTATTTAAGTGATGATGAGATCCCTGATTATCGCACAAAAGCAAACAACTATAGTTCTGACGACGAAGAGAAAAGCGTGCCTTATGCAGCAGGCATTTCATTTAATCAACATTTAATAAATCAGTTAAACACCTTTTACTTAAGTGATGATGAATGGACAATTGCTGAATTTCTAGTAGGCAGTGTAGATGAAAGCGGGTATATCAGAAGGCCAATTGCTGATATCATGGATGATTTGGCATTTACCCAAAACGTTTACACTGATGAGCAAACAATAACTAAAATTCTCACCATCGTTCAAGATTTAGACCCACCAGGTGTAGGCGCTCGCTCTTTAGAAGAATGTTTAATTATTCAATTAGAACGTAAAGAACTTACCCCAAGTGTAGAATTGGCAACTGCCATTCTAAAAAAATCCTTTGAGCATTTCACTAAAAAACATTATCAAAAATTAATTCAAAAACATAATATTTCAGAGACTGAATTAAAAGAAGCTATTAACGAAATTGAAAAATTAAACCCAAAACCAGGTGGTTCTTATTCAGGTAATAATAGAATTGTAGAACATGTTGTACCTGATTTTGCCATACGAATAGTAGAAGGTGAGTTAGAATTAACACTTAATGGTCGTAATGCACCAGAATTACATGTATCGAGAGAATATAGCAACATGCTAAAAGGCTATAAGGAAGCTAAGGATAAGTCAAAATCTCAAAAAGACACGGTAATGTTCATTAAGCAGAAATTAGACGCAGCAAAGTGGTTTATTGACGCAATTAGACAACGTCAACAGACTTTGTTCATTACCATGAACTCTATTATGCAATATCAAAGCGAATATTTTTTAACAGGAGACGAACGAAACTTGCGCCCAATGATTTTAAAAGATATTGCTGATGAAATTGGAATGGATGTTTCCACAGTATCTAGAGTTGCCAATAGCAAATATGTAGACACCCCTTATGGCACAAAATTGATAAAAGAGTATTTCTCTGAATCAATGAAAAATGAACAAGGTGAAGATGTGTCAACAAAAGAAATAAAAAAAATTCTAGAAACTGTAATTCAAAACGAAGTAAAAAAGAAGCCATTAACCGATGATAAACTTGCAGCTATTTTAAAAGAAAAAGGGTATCCCATTGCACGAAGAACGGTTGCTAAATATAGGGAACAGCTTAATATACCTGTTGCCCGAATGAGAAAGGAAATTTAATGAAGGTTTTTTCAAATTTTATATCTTATCTACTTCATCCACTTTTCATTCCTATTGGCGGTACTATTGCTTATTTCTTAATCACCCCAAAATATACACCTCTAGAAATAGAGAGCGCAAGCATATTACCAATTTTCATTTTAACCGTCATAATCCCAATTGTGACCTTCTTTATATTGAAAAACGTAGGTTTGGTTAATTCAATATTTTTAGAAACGGCAACAGAACGTAAATACCCTCTTTACATCCATGCGTCAATACTACTTTTAATATTATATAAGGTGATACCTAACAATTATGTTAGTGAGCTATATTTTTACTTCACGGGTCTATTAGGAGCCACCGTAGCTTGTTTATTATTGCTATTATTCAACTTTAAAACAAGTTTACATGCTGTAGGAGTAAGTGGTTTACTTATGTATCTTATTAACCTAAGTATACATTTCGAAATCAATTTAATAATTGCAATTAGTATTTTCATTCTACTTACAGGTGCTGTTTTAACTGCGCGACTTTACTTAAAAGCACATACTAGAATAGAACTTATTATTGGTGTTTTTATCGGCCTTTTATCACAGCTACTTACCGTAAGGTTCTGGCTATAGAATGTAAAATATAAGTCCAATACGCAGTGGACGATATTGAAGTACCTCTCCATTAACAGTTGCACTACCATTAAAAATGTCTGTTAGTGCGTAATACGCATTTAGATTAAAGGTGTTGTATCCAAAACTCAATGTTAGACCGTATTGAAATCTTGATAAATCTGTATTATAAAAACCATCGCTAGTGATATCTGAAACAAATTTAGACCTCGCCCCTACTATATAAGCAGCCTTGATCCCAGTATAAATTCTCCAGAATTTATACTCTTCTACTGTTGAATTTCGCCATCTAAATTCTAAAGGAAACTCAATAAGATGGGTTTCTAATTTACTTCTTGTAATATTATCATTGATACTATAGGTGATTTCATCATTATATAAGTTAGCAACAAGGTTAGAATAATAACTATTTAATGCCAACCCAGCACCAATACCAATAGCCTTAGTTCCTAAACCATTCAAAGGAATATCTTTAATCAGGCCAGCTTGTAGGCCATAAGATAAATTCCGTTGATTAGACCCTTCAGGATGTTTTAATAGAAAATTATATGACAAACCTAAATAAAACTGGTCTTCAAAATATCGCTGAGTGCTTATGCTATCTTTAGTTTCCTGACCAAAGAAAGAAAGTGGTATAAGAATAAATAGAAGTACGAATCGCATCTAGTAAAGTTAATGAAATAAAAAACGCTTCAAATAAATTTGAAGCGTTTTGAAAATTTGTATTCTACTAACTAACTATTGTAGATTATTAAAAGCGTCTCCTTCGTAGGTAGTATAATTTACCTTTAAAGCATTTACTTTTCTCAACTCTTGTTTAATATCGGATATTAATCCCATACTAGCGTTCTTATCAACCTTAAGCGCAGTGGTCAATACATTTTGAAGTTCTTGAGGCTTTTTCGCCCTTTCCATCAAAATATAATCACCTACTTCAGATGGACTAGCGAATTTGTCGTTTAATTGAATTTTTGGCTCTGTACCAAAAGTTTTCTCGTACTCTCTAGTTGGCTTACCAACATAAATATAGATTACACGATCTTTCTTTTCCAATTTTTTAACTTCACTAGCATTTGGAAGTACGTTATCTACTTTCAAAGAACTATCCTTCATTACTGTTACCGTCATAAAGAAAAACAAAAGCATAAATACAATGTCAGGAAGTGA
>CAXBIJ010000073.1:0-13034 GCA_963975675.1 uncultured Maribacter sp.
GGTACAATACTTGTTTTTGTGCCTAGTTGTTTTAATAACTCTTTAACCGCACGCTCTAGCTGTGGGTCTTTATATTTGGAAAGGGAAAATGCATCTTGCCTCACTTCTATATCTGGGGCAACCCCAATGTTTTCTGCAATCCATTTGTTGTTTATAGGATCAAATACCGCATTATCTGGAGAGGTTAGTGCGCCGCCATCTACCAAAGCATAATGAACGGAAGATTTTACTAAACCGCCCCATGTGGTCATACCAATAAGCTTACCTGCTTTTTGTTGACGGAATACCCATGGAAAGAAATCTCCGCCAGAACCGGCCATTTCGTTGATCAAGAGCACCTTTGGTCCTAAAATACCTGCAGGTAATTGCATAGGTTTTCCATTGGGCACTTCGTTTGTTAAACCTGCCCGTAAGCTTCTGGTCATGAGGTCTACCATGTAGTCGTCTAAGAGTCCGCCGCCATTAAAACGTTCGTCTATAACTGCACCTTCTTTGTCTTGCTGTGCAAAATAATAGCGGTTAAAAGACACGTAGCCTTGACCCGAGGTATTCGGTACCCAAACATAGCCCAATCTGCCGTTGGAAAGCGAATCTACCATTCTACGATTATCTTCTACCCATGTACGTTGCCGTAACGAGTTTTCACTTTTTATAGGTTTTACGATTTCTTTCCATGCTCCTTCAAAAGTTGGTTCGCTATTAATGTGTAAAACGGTTTGCTTGTCTACTGTGCCATCTAGATGCTTATAGATATTGTCTGTACCATTAAGTTCATCGCCATTGATACCTACTATGTAATAACCGTTTTTAATGTTGAGCCCAGGGGCATCTAAAGGTCCTGATAAACCTGGATTCCAACTTTCGGTGGTATACATTCTGTTTATTTTCCAACGATTGTTTTCAACCGTCATATCCGCTCCGAGCATTCCCATTTTTGAATCGGCGACTTCTGGATAATCCCCTCCAAATACAAAACTGTGGCCAACAGAAAGTTCACCGTTTACCTGATCTAACACATATGTTAGGTCTGTTCTATGTTTTATATAAGGAACTAGCGGTGCGTAACGTTCATAAACCGTATTCCAATCACGACCATGAAGATTTGGGTCATAAAAATAGTCGCGTTCATATCGCCATGCCTCTTCGAACATCTGTTTCCATTCCATGGAGCGATCTAATTTTATTTGAAGATCTACTTTTACTGTTTTTCCCTTTTCGCCACTATCTCCTTTGGTCTCGAAAACGTTCCATTGCCCATTTAAAGATGTCAATAAATGTGCTCCATTACTTGTAATGGATACATTTTCTACGCCTGAAAGAAAGTCTTTACTTTTTTGATCTTCTAGTGTAAACTTTTTAAGGGAGAGCCCTTTTTGATTGGGAACGTATTCTCCCAAAAATAGAGCACCCTCTGGCCCTGTTTCAATAAAGTAGTATTCACGTTCTGGAACTGGGAGTGCTAATGTGCGTCGGCTTAAATTGTCAAAATCAATTTTTACGGTCTTTTTTGGAGCCTCTTCATTCTTTCCTTTTTTATTCTTCTTTTTATCGGAATCTTTTTTGTTGTCGGTTTCTTTTTCAAGAGTTTCCTCATCACTTTTTGGTTTAAAAGGGGAGGGGTCGTCTTGCTGTAAATTAATGACATAGGCGGCATACGATGGACTGGATGACATCGAGCTCGTATTTGCCCAACCAGAGCCTAATGCCACTTCGGTACTCGCTAAAAAGTAAAATTGCTTGTGGTTTAAATCCCATGTGGGTGAGAACGAATCTGCAAAAACATCGGTAATGGTTCTTTTTTGTCCATCCTTGACCGACCATATGAAAATCTGTCTGAAGTTATTACTACCAGCTTTTGCATACGCTAGCCAATTAGAATCTGGCGACCAGTTCATAGTAATACTACCACGTTCTATATTGGTGCCGCCAACATCTATAGTCCGTATAGCTTTTGTCTCTAAATTCAATACCCTCAAACGAACATCATCATCAACAAAAGCGATATGTTTCCCGTCGGGTGACCAACTAGGATCCCATGCCATTTTAGATTCTCCGATAGCGATTGGTGTAGGCGTATCTAACCCGTCTTGTGATGCCAACATTAGTGCATACCCTTTTCCACCTAAATCAGAAAACCAGGCTAATTGATCGCCTTTAGGTGACCATATGGGTGCTCTATCTGCGGCATTTGAAGTTTCCGTTATATTTCTAGAGTCGCCAAACTCCACGGGTATCGTAAAAATATCACCACGTGATTCTACAATGACCCGCTTTCCATTAGGGGATAAGGATGCAGCGCGTGCCGAGGAACTTACATCTTCCCATTGGGTGGCGGCCCATGGAAAATCGCCAATAATATCTATTTCTAGTTGTTTTGTTGTTTTCGTATTTAAATCTAAAAGATTGAGATAACCTTCACGTTCGTAGGCAAGTGTAGTATCATTTCCGGCCAACCATTTAACATCTGTACCTTTGAATTCTGTAATTTGCTGTAATTCTTTACTTTTAGTATTGTAAGACCAAATGTTTGCTACCAAATCACGATCCGATATAAAATAAACTACATCGCCCAACCATAGCGGATGAATATCAGTAGTTCTTTCGTTGGGCAATAATTCTTCTTCTGATGTCGTGGTGTTTAAGATAATCAGGGGTGTATTTTGACCTCCTCTGTACCCGCGCCATTCGCTGTCCCAACGGCTTACTCTATCGATAATCAGGTGCTCCCCATCAGGTGCAAAAGCGCCATCAAAACCCCATTGCGGATGAACCAACGAAGGGATGTTTTCGGTAACACCAGTAGTCCATAAACGATTATAGGGACTTGGAGCTGTATCTCGGTTACTGGCGTAGAGGATACGTGTACCATCGTTGCTCCATCCCCTTACCAGAGAGCCGCTAGGATGCCATGTAATTTGTTTGGCTTCGCCACCTTCTGCGGACACTACATAGACTGCTTGATATCCCGTTCGATTCGATGAAAAAGCAATCCATTTACCGTCTGGAGAAAAATATGGATTTGATTCCACGGCCTGTGTACTTGTAATTCTTTTCGCTTCGCCACCATTTATATTGCTCACCCAAATATCGCTTCCATAGGTAAATGTAATATGGGTAGTGCTTATGTCAGGTTGACGTAATAATCTAGTGCCTTGCGCTTGTAAAGTGGCCATGGTTATAAACGGTAGGGCTATAAGAACAAATAGTAGTTTGCAATGGTTTTGTTTTAAATAGTCTAGTCGGTTCATTTAGTTATGTTTGATTTCTAAAGTATGCTTTGTTTTATTCAAGAATTTATTCAATTTTTAATAGGTACTCCAGGAACTTTGCCGTACAAGACATTTGCAGCGGCTTCATATTTATCACCTTTAATCCAATAAGGTCTCTCTGGGTCATTTGCAATAGCTCGTCCAGAAAGTATATACCCTTGGTAAAATTTCACCAAGTAATCATAATCTAAACTATCGGCCTCATCAGCGGCTTGATGGTAATATTTGTTGATTTCGTCATCAAAGGCATCAAAGCCGGTAGAGTAAGTGGGTGCAGGGATGCCTACTTTGGCAAAACTGACGTTATCACTTCGGTCGAAAAGGCCTTCTTCTGGCGCTACTTCATCAATATCCAAGGCTTTTAACCCAAAGGTTTTGGCTCCGTTAATCATTTTATCTTTTGCTGTTGTACGGTTTAACCCGGCAATGGTTGCCAAAGTCGTATTGTTATAACCACCACCATCTGTATTAAAACAGTAAATCATCTGATTAAGTGGTAATACCGGATTTTGAACATAATATTGGCTTCCTAATAGCCCCATTTCTTCACCTGTAAATAAAATAAAAAGTGCTGAACGTTTTGTGGGATATTTAGCCAAGTTTTCCGCCATGGTCAGCACAGCTGTAGTGCCAATGGCATTGTCACGTGCCCCATTATAAACACTATCTCCTTTAGCATCAGGTTTGCCGATACCAATATGATCGTAATGTGCTGAATATATCACATATTCGTTTTTAAGTTTAGCATCCGTGCCTTCAAGAACCCCAACAACATTTTGGCTCTGGAGAATCTCCTTTTGAATACCATTACTCTTAATTTTAATTTTTAGGGTTTCTGAACCTAATTTATCTAATTCCTCTTGACTAGTTTGAACCCATAAATATAGTGGTAAGGGCTCTTTTTCACCTTCACTAAGACTAACACGTTCTTCAAATGCATGTTTAAAACGAGGCCATATAGCTTGGTCAAAAGAACCTATTTCAATTAATCCTCTTGCACCATTTTTTATGGCCAGTTCTCTTTTTGGAGCTCTGCTACCAAGTGCGGGTCTTAATTCTACTGCATCAGGTGTACCAGCTTTTGCAATAATTATTTTACCCTTAACATCTTTACCTTCATAATCAGCTTCAAGACCATAGTTTAGGTATACTGTATTTTCCTCACTATCTAAGGCATCGATATCGAAAGCAACTACTTCTGGGAATTTTATACCATTAAGTGAGAGATCTATTTTTTCATTTAAATAGAACCGAAACATTTCAACTTTTTGATAATAATCGCCACTTTCCGGATTGGGTTTTACGCCATAACTACGTAAGGTATTAGCTAAATATGATGCTGCAATCTTTAATTCTGGAGAACCAGTTGCGCGTCCTTTTAACACATCATCAGCCAAAAAATAGATATGACCTTCAATTTCACTTTTACTGACGGTTTCAGATGCTTTTTCTGTATCGGTTTGTGCTGATACTATACTTACGAAGGCTAGAGTAGTGAAGAGTAATAATTTTTTCATGTTGAAGTTTTTTATAGTTGTTTTTTTGAAGGGAAGCTTCAATAAAGTTAGGGTAAAATTGTGTGTGACAATAAAATCAATCGCCTTTATAGTGGAGATTTGATTAAAGCATTCTACATAAATAATTAACATTCATAAGGCTTATCGTATGCTCTAATTAGTTGAAATTAAGAAGGTATATGGGTATTATTGACAAAATACATATCTATTTTACCTTTCCCTTTTGCTAGTATTTTTCCCCTATGTGTAAAGGTAAATTGTGTATTATCTTTTAGCAGTTCATACGTATGTTGAGAGATGTTTACTTGACCTACAGCACCGCTACTTTCAATTCTAGCGGCGGTATTTACGGTATCTCCCCAAATGTCATATTGAAATTTTTTAACCCCAACAATACCAGCTACCACCGGACCTGTATGTATGCCTAAGCGCATTTCAAATGTAAAGCCGTCTGTTGATTCTTTATCTGAGAATCTTTGGGTCATAAAAGATTGCATTTCAAGCGCGGCTAAAACCGTATTCTGAACTGAATCGGTTGAAGGTACTGGCAAACCACCGGCAGCCATAAATGCATCACCTATTGTTTTGATTTTTTCAATACCATACTTCTCACAAATATGGTCAAATGCTTTAAAGCAATGGTTTATTTCACCAATCAACTCTACCGCAGTAAGTTCTGCAGACTTTTCTGTAAAACCTTTAAAGTCAGTAAATAATATAGAAACTAACTCAAAATCGCGAGCCTCTGCTTCCCCTTTCTCTTTCAATTCTTCAGCAATTTCCGCTGGTAGAATATTCAATAATAGACTTTCTGAACGGTCTTTTTCCTTCTTTAAAACATCTTTTGATTTTTTAACGTATCGCCATCTTGAGAAAAAGCCAATTGCTAAAAGAAAAAAGATTGATCCGACAGCAATAGCCAGATTTCGATTTTTATCTTTTTGCTGTACTTCAGTTTTATGCTGTAATTGCACTTTTACATCTTTCTCAATTCGCACTAAACTATCGGCCATTATTTTCTTTGAGAATTCTATTTGCTGTAATTTTATGGCTAAATCTTCTGTTTTTATGCTATCGCCAATAAAAATCATTTGTTCATGGTATGCTAAGGCCTCTTTAGTATTACCTAATGCGCGGTAGGCCTCATATAAACATTCACAAGCAGATTCTTCTCCACCCAAGTCGCCCACCTTCTGCGCCATGGAAAGGCTTTTTTTACAATATGTTATTGCCTTATTAAAGTTTTTATTATCAAGATAAATATCACTTATACTTAATAAAGTATTGGCCCCACCTTGTATATCATTTATACTTTCACTGATATCAAAACTTCTTTCAAGATAATCCAATGCTTTTGAGGTATCTCCTTGACCAAGGTAAACAGCTCCTATACCCGAAAGTGCTGATGCTATTCCTAGTTTATCTTCTTTATTTTTTTCTATTTCCAAGCCTTTTTCATAATAATCTAAAGCTTGCTGAAAATCATTTTTTGCTAGGTATAGGCCACCGATATTGATATACATGGCAGAATTATCATCTTCTTCATTTAAATCTTTGTTAATGGCTATACTCTTGTTATAATAATCTAGGGCTTTATCATAGTCTCCCTTAGATAGATAGATGCTTCCAAATTCATTGTAAATAGATCCTTTACCATTTAAGTCATTTGCTTCCTCATAAATTTTCAAACTTTTTTGATAGTAAATTAATGCGTTGATAACATCTTCGTTGTCATGATAAATAAATCCCATTTTTATGAGAATATCAGCAGCACCTAATTTATCATCTATTTTTTCTGCAAGCTCCAATCCCTCTTCGTATGATGCCAATGCTTCAGAATAGTTCCCCATTCTAAATTGAATATAACCTCTTAGGTTAAGGGCCTCTACAAGCCCCTCTTCATTTTTAGTTTCTTTAGTGAATTGATATAATTGATGTGTTAAGATTAAAGCAGTATCGGGCTGTGATGAAAAAAAACCTTTGTAGATATAATCAGTTAGCGCAAATGCTCTAATACTATCAGCAGATTTGTCATCCTTCCAAGTATTATACAAGGAATCAAGTTCTGTTTGTGAAAAAACGGAACATTGAATACCTATTAAAATGAATAAAAATATTATGTTTTTCATTCTTACAATGAATTTGGACAACCTCCTATTTTTTAAACTTCCAATACCTAAAGTGATTTAAAGGATGTGTATTGTTCAAATACAGTTAGTACAAAGGGTTACGCTATTTTTCTTGTTACCCAAAGTTTTATTTTATCTGCGCCAATCGCATTTTGAACTGTTTTTTTTTGATTTAGTTTTTACTCTAAAACATTATATACCGTTAGTGGTTTAGCTTTGTTTTTCATGTTAATACTACCTAGATTCTCACATTTAAAGGCTTCTTTTACTTGTTCATAGCAGCCTTCACAGATAATTATTTGGTTTTCTTTTGCGGCATCTTGTAATCTGGCTGCAGTATTTACGGTATCGCCAATTACGGTATAATCGAGTCGTTTTAATGTTGCGGAGCCGATATTACCTGAAATCATTTCTCCACTTTTAATACCAATGGAAACCTTTGGCTTAAAATTTTCTTTGCCTTCAACATTAGGAAAACTATTAACTTGATTTCTAATAGCTAGTGCAGCATCAATGGCACGGTCCAAGTGATATTCCCCTCTAAATACAGCCATGACAGCATCTCCTATGAATTTATCTATAATGCCGTTCTGTTCCATAATTTCTTTAACCATGGCGTCGAAATAGGTGTTGAGCATGGTTACAACTACATCTGGACTCGTAGTTTCACTAATTTTTGTAAAACCACAAACATCTACAAACATTACGGTACCTTCAATACTTTCATTGGCCATAATCTTAGATTCATATTCTTGGCCACTCATAAAATTTAGTACATTCTCATCGACATACATTCTAAGAATATTATTCTCTTTTATTGCTTGCAAAGTTTTTCGAATTTCTTTGGCATGTTTTAAGGTTTTCTCCATGGTCAATGTTAGGTCCTCAAAATTGATGGGTTTGGTAATAAAGTCAAAAGCCCCACGGTTCATGGCTACACGAATATTTTCCATATCTCCATAGGCCGATACAATAACCGATTTAATAAGCGGACTCGATTCATGCAGTTCTGAGAGTAGGGTAAGACCATCCATCTCGGGCATGTTGATATCACTCAAAACAATATCAATACCTGGGTGCTCAACTAGTTTGTCAAGTGCATCTCTACCATTTATGGCAAAAACAAACTCATATTCGTTCTGTCGTATTTGTTTTCTAAATTTTTGTTTGATGAGTATTTCTAAATCCGTCTCATCATCTACTACCATTATTTTTGCCATTGTCTTATGTTAAGGTAATTAGCTTATCTTTTAAAAGGGTAAAATCTAAAGGTTTGGTAAGGAAATCATCGGCACCAAGGTTTTTTGCCATTGTTCTATTTTCATCATCTCCATAGGCGGTAATCATCATGACCTTTGGTGGTGGTTTTACATAATTTTTTTTAATATTTTCTAATAATTCTAGTCCGCTCATGCCAGGCATATTAATATCTGATAAAATCAATACAGCTTCATGTTCCATAGTTTTCATGACTTTGAGCGCATCTTCTCCAGAGAAGGCAAAAACAAATTCAAGTTCTTCTTTGCGTATTTCTTTTCTAAAGCGCTGCTGAAATAACACTTTTACATCTTGTTCATCGTCTACAACTAATATTTTCATAATCTGTTTATTTTATGTTTATAAATCGTATAATGAGGGAACATTATGTCATTTAATTCATTGGTAGTGCGATGGTGAATGTGGTACCTTCACCTTGTTTTGTTTTAACAGTTAACTCACCGCCATGCACTTGTACAATATCATAGCTTAATGATAGACCAAGTCCGGTTCCTTCTCCCGATGGTTTAGTGGTGAAGAAAGGTTGAAATATTTTATCCATTACTTCTTTAGGTACGCCGTTGCCATTATCTGTAACCGAAATCAATACCATATTTCCTTGTTTTTTGGTGCCGACTGAAACCGTTGGCTCGTAACCTTTAGGGTGTTGTTCCTTTTTCTTTTTAACTACATAAAAAGCATTGGTAATTAGATTTAAAATTACCCGACCCATGTCTTGGGGCACAATATTTATCTTATCGATAGTATCGTCAAAATCTGTATTTAATGTTGCATTAAAAGTTTTGTCCTTAGCACGTAAGCCATGATAGGCAAGTCGAAGGTATTCGTCTGAAAGAGTATTGATATCGGTCATTTCTTTTTGACCTGAACTACTACGACTATGTTGTAGCATACCCTTAACAATACCATCGGCACGTTTGCCATGAAAGATAATTTTATCTTCATTAGCAGAGACATCTTTTGCTAAGGCTTTTACTTCTTCATAATTACCCTTATTTATTTCTTCCTCTAATTCTTCTAAAAGTTCTTTATTTACTTCAGAGAAATTGTTGACAAAGTTTAGTGGATTCTGAATTTCATGAGCAATACCTGCGGTGAGTTCACCCAAACTTGCCATTTTCTCAGATTGGATAAGCTTCGATTGGGTTGACTTTAATTCTTCAATTTTGGTTTTAAGCTGTACCGTTCTATGAGAAACACGCTCTTCTAAGATTCGATTCTCTTTAGTCAACTTACGCGCCCTAAAAACGATATAGGCTCTCATAATACTTGCGATTATTAAACCAAATAACAAGTATGCCCACCACGTTTGCCACCAAGGCGGATTTATTTCGAAAGAAAGTGTATCTGGTATAGACCAACCGCTATTACCATTTCTAACAGCAACTTTAAATGTATAATCTCCTGGTTGTAAATTGTAATAGTTTTTGGTCTTTGTTTCCGTGGCGGCATAGGTCCAATCCTCATCTGAGCCCTCCAGAATAAACCGATAGGTTAATTGAGCTCTATTGAACACATCCCCACTACCATAACTAAAACTTAGACTGTTCTGATTGTAGGGTAGCTCAAGACCTTTAGGGATAGCATAAGGATAGCTAACCGAATCCCACTTCAATTCATAGATGGTAGCGTAGGATGAACCTAGAGCGTGCAAAGAATCAATAGTACTCTTTTCTTTAAAACCTGGGTCTTCATCCATAACGAACAAGTTGGTAATAAAAACGGAACTCTCAAGACTATCAGGTTGTGGTGCAGCATCCAGTACCAATAAATTGAACTGACTTGATGGGTTGGCAACACCGCTCCAGAACTGGCCGTTCTTTAAAAATGTTGGGGAGCCTTGTAAGTAATCGTTCCTTTTGAAACCGAATCCTCCATTAAATGTATAATACCCTTTATTCGTGGTTTTGGCCGTTACCTTTTCTATAGGGATAAGACCATTGACACTGGCGCCATATATGATATCTTCTTTTTCAATAAGATCATAAAACTCCGTTTGTCCTAGACCATTTTTTTCCTTTAAATTGGTAAGGGTATTCTCTTCAAAGTTTAGAATTGCCATCCCATTTAAGGTAGCCACCCATAACTCCCCTTCTTTTGATAATAATACTACATTTGCCTCGTTGTCACAAAGGCCTTGTTCCTCCCTAAGATAACTTACTGTGTTTGCCTTTATATCTACTTTGGCTAATCCGTTTCGTGTGGGAATCCAAAGGACCTCTTTATCATAGACCATTACGGATCCAATAGTACCTTTCAAAATATCAGGATCAGTCTTTGAGATTAATTTTTTTAAGGAATTTCTTTCAATATCATATATGAAAAGACCTTGTCGGGTATACGACATAAACGTATGCTCATTTACCGCTGCGATTCCAAAAGGTCTAATAGAGTTGTTATGGTAGTTCATATATTTGGTCAACGTGTTCTTTTGCCGATCAAGAATAGAAAAACCAATTATTCCGTCAATTAAATAAATATCTTTCGAAATTTCTTTGATAAAACTAATAGTGCTATTCGGATTGCTATGCAGTAATTCATGACTTAGTTCTGTTATAGTGTTATTCTTAAGGTCCACAATATTGACTCCTGCTCTTGTACCTAGCCATATTTCTCCTCTGGAATTTTCCTCAATATCCCATACTTCGTCATTTATTAGGCCTGTAGCTGCATCAAAATATTCTGTTTTTAAGGTAAACTCATTGGCGATGACCACCCCTTTATCTGTGGTGGCAATCCAAAGGGAGCCATCTTTTAGCTTTAAAGGTCTAGTAAGCCTAAAACGCCCTCGCAGAGCACTGTTCAGGGCAATGGTTTTGGAAGCCCTCCTATTTTCATTTAAAATATAAGCCTCTGTGTTACCCAATATCCATAAATTACCGTGGGTGTCTTCTACCATTTGTCCACCTACAATGGTATAACCATTTTCTATATCCAGCACCTTTGCGGTATCCTCTATTATCGAAAGTCGCAAAAGAATAGGGGAGGTTAGGTTATTCGTAGCAGCAGGAAAAGGTAGACTTAACCATATGGCACCCAATTGATCTTCTTTAATATCAATAACTATAGAATTTAGTTCATAATTAGCAATCTCGGAAATAGTTTTAAACTCCTTTCTTTCTTTGTCTAGTACCGCAAGACCATTTCTAAAACCTATCCACAGGTTATTATTGCTATCTTCTAATATGCTAAAAGGCCTATTATTACCTTTAATGGTGAGCTTATTTAAACTTGTCATTTCGGGATCCATAGTGTACAACCCATCACCGTTAGAGTTTATAAATAAGGTGCCTGCATGGTCGCAAACAATATTAAGCGGTCCAAAATTATCGTCGGTAGCTATTGTATAGGCTTTATCATTCTTAAAATCTAATACGGTTATCAAATCGGGTCCTGGGCGCATCAACCAAAGTTTCCCTTGTTTATCAAGGGTCATTTTATAAACCCCATTATAATCATACGTAAATGTGTTTTCTCCATCATAGCGCATTACAGATGACCCAGACGTGCCTATCCAAATGGCACCATCCTCCGTTTCTAAAAATGAGGTAACATCATTATTGACCAATCCTTCATTAGTAGAGAGCTGTAGGAGATTAGCATTGGTACCCTCCATAATCCCTGGCGGTTTCATTTTCGTGATGGCGGGTTTTTTTATTGGAGCGGTAGTAACCGTAAACGGAACCGAGTCATATTTCAATGTTTCGGTCGGAAAATTGTCCCAATCCAGATCATATTCTTTCATGGGGGTCTTGAGTGGTTTGAATTCATTCAATGCAAACGGTTTGCTGGGCAAGGCATCCACATTCAACGAATAGGTTACCGGTATGGTCAGCGTATCAGAAGTGATGCTTTCCCATTCAAAAGGTTCTGGATTTGTAAATTGCAAGGGTATGGTTTCGGGCATCTTATATTCCCCAACGGTTGTTTCCGCTTCAGACTTGCTTGTTTTGGTACAGGAAAGAATACATAAACTACACAAAAAGCTTGTTAGCAATATATGATGTTTCATTTTGGTTGGTTTTCTCATAATCAGTTAGTTACTGGTAAGTTAATACAAAATGTGGTGCCTTCCCCATCCTTAGTTTCGACCTTTAATTCTCCCCCATGCCCTTTTGTGACAATATCATAGCTCATGCTTAGCCCTAAGCCCGTACCTTGTCCGGTAGGTTTGGTCGTAAAAAAGGGCTGGAATATTTTATCCAATATCTTTTGGGGTATTCCACCTCCATTATCCGTTACCTTGATTTCCAAATGGTCTCCGATTTTTTTAGTACTGACAGAAACTATAGGTTTAAAATGTTCATCCTTTTGTTTTTGCTCATTTACGGCATAAAAAGCATTGGTAATCAAATTCAGAATCACACGTCCTATATCTTGCGGTATAACATTTACTTTGCCTATGCTTTCATCAAAACCGGTTTTCAGGGTTGCATTGAACGATTTGTCCTTTGCCCGTAAGCCATGATAGGCCAACCGTAAATACTCATCGGTCAACGCATTGATGTCGGTTGGTTCTTTGGTGCCGGTACTGCTTCTAGAATGTTGTAGCATACCCTTTACGATGTTATCCGCCCGTTTACCATGGTGGTTGATTTTCTCAAGGTTTTGCTTGATATCCAGCGAAATAGCCTTGGCTTCTTCAAGATCCCCTTTATCCAATTCCTCGTTCATTTCATCAATAAGTTCGTTACTGACTTCACTGAAGTTATTCACAAAGTTCAACGGGTTTTGTATTTCATGTGCTATACCTGCGGTTAACTCACCTAAACTTGCCATTTTTTCTGATTGGATTAATTGGTTTTGAGTGAGTTGCAATTCGGTAAGGGCTTCTTCAGCAC
>CAXBIJ010000074.1:0-12915 GCA_963975675.1 uncultured Maribacter sp.
TCAAGCTCAAGGTTATTTATTCGGAGCAGAATTAAAATGGAATCTTTTTGAAGGAAGTAAGCGTTTTGGGAAATCTCAAAAGAGCAAGGCTGAATATGACAAATCTAAATTACAATTAGAACAGTATAAATCTGAAAGCCAACTAGAACTTAACAAAGCAAAAAGAGGTTTTGAAGATGCTAAAAACAAATTAAAGCTTACAAAACTTGCACTAGAACAATCTGAAGAATCATTACGTATACGCACCAATAGGTTCAAGCAAGGTTTAGAAAAAACTACCGATTTGCTAATGTCTGAAACGCAATATTCTCAAAAGCAATTAGAATATTACGCTACAATTTTTCAACATAATTACGCCTTGGCGTATGTACAGTTTCTTACGAAAGAATAAATCAATTACTTAATACCAATCATAGAGATGAAAAATAAAAAATATATAATCACGGCAATTTTAGGAGCAACGGTCCTAATCTCTAGTTGTGGAAGCGAAGATAAAAAAGCAGTAGTTGATAACTCGCCTGCTATAGCCGTTCAAGTAAAAACTGTTTCTGAGGACAATAGTAGTCCGTTTTTGACCGTAAGCGGAAAAATTGAAGCAGTCAAGAGTGCAAATATCAGTACCCGTATGATGGGGTATGTAGATAAAATATATGTAAATGTTGGTGATAAGGTAAGTGATGGTCAATTACTAATGAGTGTTAACAATGCTGATGTATCGGCTCAATTAGCACAAGTAAATGCAGGAATTACTGAAGCTGAAGCCGCTTTCACCAATGCCGAAAAGGACTATAAGAGATTCACTACTTTATTCAAAGAAAATAGTGCTTCACAGAAAGAGCTTGATGATATCACAGCCAATTATAACATGGCTAAAGCACGATTAGAATCTGCTAAACAAATGAGAAACGGTGTAAATGCACAAATGGGTTATGCTAATATTCGTGCTCCCTTCAACGGTGTGGTTACTAATAAATTTATTAGTGCAGGTGATATGGCAAACCCAGGTATGCCTTTGATGGAAGTAGAATCTCCTGGAAAATATCAAGTTTTGGCTATGGTACCAGAATCTGAAATTCTTGCTGTTAAAAATGATAGTGAAGTTACCGTGCAGGTAAAAGCATTAAATGAGAATGTAAATGGTAAAGTGACAGAAGTTAGTACCTCTTCTAAAAATACAGGTGGTCAATATTTGGTGAAGGTAATACTAGACAAAACCGATGCACAAATACTTTCAGGTATGTATGCAAATGTACAATTTCCTGTAGCACGAAAAACAACGAGCTCTGCTGTAATGATTCCTATAGAGGCTATTGTAACGAATGGACAGCTGTCGGGTATTTACACAGTTAGTCAGAGTAATACTGCGCTACTACGTTGGTTGCGATTGGGAAGAACTTTTGGAGATCAAGTAGAAGTTCTATCTGGTCTTTCTGCCGATGAACAATATATAGTTTCTGCGGAAGGAAAATTATTTAACGGAGCAAAAATCTCAAATCAATAAACGAGTCTGGGTTAGGGATTGATGCGGTTACCCCACAGGCACTTTTTGTGCCGAGGAGTATGAGCGGAAAGCCCGACCGCCTGCCAACCAGCAGGTGGTAACACACAAATAAAATATAGAAATAATGAAGGAAGGTTTAGCTGGTAAAATTGCCAAATTATTTATAGGCAGTAAGTTAACGGTACTACTAATGATTGTATTTATGGTCATTGGGGTGTACAGTTCGTTTTTGATTCCGAGGGAAGAAGAACCACAAATTGATGTGCCCATGGCCGATATCTTTGTGGGGTATCCTGGTGCGAGTCCTGCTGAAGTAGAATCGCGTGTTATTAAACCTTTAGAGAAATTAATCTCGAACATTAAAGGTGTAGAATACGTGTATTCAACGTCGATGAAAGAACAAGGAATGGTCATCGTACAGTTTTATGTTGGTGAAGATATTGAACGGTCGTTCGTGAAATTGTACAACGAAATCAATAAGCATATGGATATTATGCCACAGGGCGTAACATTCCCGTTGGTGAAAACTCGTGCTATTGATGACGTACCCATGCTAGGGCTTACCTTATGGAGCGAAAACTATGACGGGTACCAATTGAGCCAAATGGCACAAGAGCTAGAAAGCGAGATTAAAAAGGTAAATGATGTAGCAATAACACATAAAATCGGTAATCAAGATCGCCAATTGAGAGTAGTTTTAGATAAGGATAAATTAGCCGCCAGTGGCTTAGATTTCTTATCTGTTTCTGAAATGATAAAAGCTAACAATGCTCAATTGAGCTCTGGTAGTTTTGATAAGAACGATACTGAGTTCTTGGTAAATACCGGTAATTTTTTGGCTTCGGTAACCGATGTTGAAAATCTTGTGGTTGGTGTACAACAGAACCAGCCTATTTATTTAAAACAAATTGCGAGCATTATCGACGGACCAGAAGTTCCACAAAGTTATGTTTCTTTAGGTTTCGGGCAGGCCAGTGATAAGGTGACTGATTACAAATCTGAATACCCAGCGGTTACCATTTCGGTAGCAAAAAGAAAGGGTGCCGATGCGATGAAAATTGCCGACATCGTTATTGATAAAGTTGACCATTTACTTACGACACTTATACCCGATGATGTACATGTTGAAGTAACTAGGAACTATGGTGAAACAGCATCTCATAAAGTGTCAGAATTACTGTTACACCTTATAGGTTCTATCTTTGCCGTAACACTTGTGGTTATGCTAGCGATGGGATGGCGTGGTGGTTTGGTGGTATTTTTATCTGTTCCGATTACGTTTGCTTTAACGCTGTTGAGCTACTACATGTTAGACTATACGCTTAACAGAATTACCTTGTTTGCCTTGGTATTTGTTACTGGTATTGTAGTCGATGACTCCATAATAATTGCCGAGAATATGCACCGGCATTTTAAGATGAAACGCTTGCCTTTTAAGCAAGCCGCATTGTATGCCATAAATGAGGTAGGTAACCCAACAATACTGGCCACATTTACTGTAATAGCATCTGTACTACCTATGGCATTCGTTTCTGGTTTAATGGGCCCTTATATGGCTCCAATGCCAATAGGTGCATCTATCGCCATGATTTTATCCTTATTTGTGGCCTTGACTATTACACCATATTTAGGTTATATTTTCTTAAGAGAAAAAGATAAAAATGGAAAAGAAGAGAAGCAACAAAAACCCTTGGAGGAAACTTTTATTTATAGGATTTACAACAAATTTGAAAGACCTCTAATTGAAAATAAGAGTAAACGTTGGTTGTTTTTAGGATTCACATTTTTATTACTAATGGGTTCTATGGTGTTGTTTTTCACCAAATCGGTGGCCGTAAAAATGTTGCCCTTTGACAACAAAAATGAATTTCAGGTGGTTATAGATATGCCTGAAGGTACTACGTTAGAACGCACTGGAGTGGTAGCCCAAGAAATTTCGCAATACCTCTCTACCCGTCCAGAAGTTGTGAATTATCAAAATTATATAGGAACCTCTGCCCCAATAACATTTAACGGGTTGGTACGTCATTACGATTTACGTGGAGGTAGTAATATGGCCGATATACAAGTTAATCTTATTGACAAAGGCGAACGTTCTGCCCAGAGTCATGACATCGCAAAATTATTACGCCCAGATATTCAGAAAATTGCGGCTAAATATAATGCCAACGTAAAATTGGTAGAAGTACCACCAGGACCTCCTGTTTTATCTACAATAGTAGCAGAAGTTTATGGTCCTGATTATGAAGAGCAAATGAGAATTGCCAATAACGTTCAAGATATTTTAAAGAATACCGATGACGTTGTTGATATCGATTGGCTTGTTGAAGCAGACCAAACCGAATATCAATTCGTAATCGATAAAGAGAAAGCAATGCTTTATGGTGTGGCACCACAACAAATTGCCTACACCATGAACTTGGCATTATCAAATAGAGCTATAACCAATTTATACGATGAGAATGCTAGTAATCAAGTTGGTTTAATATTGGCATTAGATGAAAAGGAAAAATCAACTATTTCAGATATTTCACAGTTGAAAATCACCTCTAAACATGGTACAATGGTACCTATTGCAGATTTAGTAGATATTAAGGAGACAACAAGTGCCAAGAGTATTTACCGTAAAAATCAAAAACGTGTTGTTTACGTGATGGCCGATATGGCAGGAGAATTGGAGAGTCCTGCATATGCTATTTTAGGTATGGAAGAAAAGCTAAAAGAGATTGCTTTACCCCAAGGTTATAGTATTAACGAAATGTATTTAGGACAGCCAGATTTTGAAGATGATTATACTGTTAAATGGGATGGTGAATGGCAAATTACACTTGAAGTATTTCGTGATTTAGGAATTGCCTTTATGGGCGCGATCATCTTAATTTATATTTTGATTGTAGGATGGTTTCAAAACTTTAAAGCCCCTATTGTAATGATGGTGGCCATACCCTTATCATTGATAGGGATTATTTTAGGACATTGGATTATGGGTGCATTTTTTACCGCTACTTCTTTTATTGGAATGATTGCATTGGCAGGTATTATGGTACGAAACTCCGTACTACTAATCGACTTCATTAATCTGCGTTTAGCAGAAGGCATACCAATAAAACAAGCAGCTATTGAAGCTGGTGCAGTACGTACCACTCCTATCCTATTAACTGCAGGCACCGTAGTTATTGGTGCATTCGTTATTCTATTCGACCCCATATTTCAAGGTTTGGCAATCTCATTAATGGGAGGAACTATTGTTTCTACTGTATTGACCTTGTTGGTGGTACCATTAGTTTATTATATGATTGAGCGAAAGAATTATCCTGATACTGAAATTCAAGAAGTAACAGAAAATATTAAGGACTAAAAACGTTAAAAATGAAATTACTAATCGTAACGGTCGTAGAAGAATTCGAAAAGGAAATTCTACGACTCTTTAAAAAATCGAGTATCGAAAGCTTTAGCGGTTCAGATATAGATGGCTATAAAAATCACACTTCATTGGTTCGTACCGCTAGTTGGTTTCCAATTGAAAAGAGTGGGCTAGAATCGAGTTTGTTTTTCTCTTTTACCGAAGATGAAAATATAGATACGCTTTTTGAGCTTATTAAAGAATTTAATCAAAATTTGGAAACCAATAACCCAATAAAAGCAGTGGTGGTTCCTATAGAAAAATCAATATAATTTTAAAAATAAGTCATCATGTTAAACACATATTTTAGAGTAATAGTAGGTACAATGGTATTACTGAGCGTAGTATTGGCGGTATATGTACATATAAATTGGCTATGGTTTACCGTATTTATAGGTGTAAACCTTATACAATCGGCATTTACAAAATGGTGTTTGTTAGAAACCATTCTATTAAAATTAGGAGTTAAGAAAAAATAAGAAATGAAGTTGGGCGTATAAAAATTTATATGCTAACCCATTCTAAATAACTAGCCCTTAATTCTAATTAGAATAAAGGTCACTATGGTCCGCTTTTCAATATTTAAAGAGTCAACAACATCGGGGCAAGCCCGCTAGGCATTCATGAGTAAGAACATTTTGATTTCGAGGCAGGCCTTAGAACATTTAAATCTCGATTATCGAGTAAAATAAAACCTACTTTATGTCATTACTGTATTGAAAAGTAAACACATAATGGAAGTTAATATCTTGTCAATGTAGCAGCGTTAAAAAAAGAATCATTTTCTTTGTGCCTTTTTACGTTACTAATAACAAGAATTAATTGACAATGAACTTAATATATGACCCATGGCCGTGGTATGTGGCCGGACCTTTAATTGCCTTAACCATGTTTATTCTGCTTTTTGCAGGTAAAAAATTTGGTATGTCCTCTAACTTAAGTACCATGTGTACTATTGGAGGAGCTGGCAAATTTGCTGATTACTTTAAATTCGATTGGAAATCAGATAGATGGAACTTGATAGTAGTATTAGGAGCTATTATTGGCGGATATATTGCTTCCCGCTTCATGTCGGGTAATACAGTTTTAATCAATCCTGAAGTTGCACAACAACTTTCAGAAGATTATGGGATAACAAGTGCGGGACAAGCATATTTACCTCCAGAGCTTTTCGCAACACAACAACTTACAGATCCGTTTGTCCTTTCCTTATTAATTTTAGGCGGCTTTATGGTTGGCTTCGGTGCTCGATACGCCGGCGGCTGTACCAGTGGGCACGCCATTTCTGGGCTTAGTAATTTACAATTACCATCACTTATTGCAGTAATTGGTTTCTTTATTGGAGGCCTCGTAATGATTCACCTTTTATTCCCCCTAATTTTCGGATAGTATGAAATATTTAAGTTATTTAACCATTGGTATATTTTTCGGAATCATCATGTATAAATCTGAAGCCGCATCTTGGTTCAGAATTTATGAAATGTTTCAATTCGGTTCTTTTCATATGTATGGCATTATTGGCTCTGCATTAGTATTAGGCGTTATAGGTATTCAACTCATTAAAAAGTTTAAAATAAAAGCTATTGGCGGTGCCGAAATGAATTTACATCCAAAAAAGAAGGGGGTTACTAACTATTTACTAGGTGGTATCATTTTTGGTTTAGGATGGGCTTTGGCAGGAGCTTGCCCAGGACCTATGTATGTCCTAGCAGGTGCTGGCTATTACTCGATTCTTATTGTAATAGGAGGAGCACTTTTAGGAACTTTTGTATATGGTGTTGTTAAAGATAAATTACCTCATTAAAAAATACAGTGACGTAATCACCTTTCGGTTGATAGTTTAGGTGATAACCACAACCAACCTACACCTATTAAAAATAAGAAGTAAAACAATAGTGGAGAAATAGGACGGTTTCTAATAACCGTCCTATTTTCGTTTATACCTTTCTTAAATTTCTTTTGATTTAAGACTATATTTTGAGTAGTTGATAACGCTTTCCAATCAACACTATCATAGACAAAAAACGAAAATTTAGAAGTACTATCACCTTCTATACTTAAGTGTTGCCATCCTGTTTTCTTCGGATAAATAGTTCCTTTGTAATGAGTAGATACCATTGGTTTTTGAAGCATAGGAGTTCGTACACCATCTTCATATAATACAGCGAACTCCTTTAGATTTGTGTACAAACTAAAATCAAATGGCTCATCAATTTTTGGAATTTTAGTGTCCGATTTCCATTCAACCGACACACTTTTCCTTTTCGTAATTTCGTCTAAAATTTTAGTCCAAGTACTTCTATACGCTTGACTCGAACCATTCAATATCATTTGATAACTACTTAATAACGTTGCAGTTGCAACCCTTCCTAGTCCCATTTGTTTAAAGGCTGCTATGGTATCATTTTCCACAACAATTATTGGTCTCACCAAAAATTCATCATCAAATTTATAAGGGTATTTTTCCAAGTAAATAGCACTATTCAATAATTGAATTTTCTTTATATCATCACGTTTAAACTTAAAATAAGATGAGCTTGAACTCCTATTAAAAATAAAATCACTTGGCTGAATAAATATCCCTAACCCATTATATCTAATATTCTTTTCGAAACTGTTTTTTGTTGCAGACCCAAAACCAAAATAGGTATCCGCATCTATAATGACTAAATCGAACTGCTTTAAAATCTCATCAGTAAACTGATAAACAGGTGTATTAGTAGTATTGAAATATTCGAACTTAAACTTGCCTTTTGTCAATTGACTCCTAACAACTACTTCGTGACCTTCCTCTGCTAAAAAATTCTTTAGGTATTTTGTTTCAAAGGTTGGGAAATTATTTAAAATCAATACTCGTAACGGTTTCTTCTTCTTAATTTCTATCGGTAATGGATTGGTATCTATTAATACTCCAGTACTATCTTTTACTGTAAGTTGATACACATAATTCCCACTTGCTTTTGGGCTTCCAGCTAAAGAAAAATCAGTATTGTCATTATGGTTAACTTGAACAGAATCTAAGCCATTTCCTAGTGAATCTTCAAAAACTAAAAATGAGCCTTTATCCAGTTGATTGTAGCTGCCAATAATTTCTGCTTTTTCACCTAACATTATTTGTTTGGCATACGAAAGTCTAGTAATTCCATATGGTTTTTTAGCGGGAATATATTCTACCACACTGTCTTTAAATCGTGAGAAATCGAATGATTTAATTCCTTCCCCTATAACATAAATAGAAGTGAGAGAATCTAATTGGTTCCGAATAGATTTCTTCGGGTTATACGTCAACACTTTTAAACCTTTATTGAGCGATAACAGGCTGTCTCTTTGCTTTTCATTAAAACCTTCAGTTAGCAAGACACCTTGATGGTCATTAATTTCAACCTCGTGCGTTGGCTCTAAAACTAGTAGGACTAATGCGGCAACGGTTAAAAATGCGACGATTATATTAATGGGAAAATTACCCTGTTTTCTTGTAACCCATTCTTTATAGAAATATATGCCGAATAAGACAAGTCCGCCCAAAAGAACAGGCATGATACTATCTTTATGTACAAATGAAAATCCTTCAATCATAGGTTTCCAATTGTTTTAAAAATAAAGAATTGATTTCATCAGTATATCCGTTACGAGCGCCAGGTACTTCTTTAGCCTTTGGTAACGCTGACCATAAGCCTTGCTGAACATTTTTATAATTATCGAGTGTTCTCCCTGTATTATTCTCAATATTCTTCAGTCCTTGAAGAACACCCAAGTATTTCCCTGGATTGTCTATTGCTAATTGCGCTAATTCATTACCTGCAGATGTAAAAACCACCTTGTCATTATCCTTAAAAGTATCTTGTTGTTGAATCAGTACTTCTAATCTAGATATTGCAAGTTCTATTGATTCAAATGGATGCGCTATTTCTATATTTTCTGTTTTTCGAAAATTGTCTATATCTTTTATAGAACCTGTTAACCTGCTTTCTTCTTTTATTGGCGGTGGGTCAAAACCAATTCTATGCACATAAATTCGTGCACTATTCTTTATTTCTTGAATTAATTTCAAGGCATCATATTGAAATGGTAAAGATTTTTCTGGCTCATATAAACGTAAATACAATTCAGCATCCCACATAATACTTAATGCCTTTCTCAGTTTGGTTTTCAGAGATTCTTCAAATAAGGTTGACTCTTCAGGGTCATCATGATTATGTAAATAATCGTGTAATGGGCCTTCCCCTTCATCTGCTTCTTGTGAAGCTACTAGGTTATGTTCATTATCCCCGTCATGGTCATGCGAGTATTCCTTTAATATATTTTCTTGATCTTCAGCATGATCATTGTCTTTACTTACCTCATCAGTTTCGATCCTTCTAGGTGCATCTTCCATTTCAGATTCATCACCCATAAATTGACCATACTTTAATCGCAATGCTTTTTGGTCAAAACCAAGTTCATTACTTCTAAACTTAAACTCCTTAATCGTTATACTGGGTTTATCTTTTATTAATCTCTCTGTATCAATAATTAATTGGCGTTGACTTCTAAAGTAATCTGGCATTTGGTCAACTCCTAAAGTGCCATCTACTGCAAATTCATCGGTTACCGTATCTTTAATCACCGCAAAATAAGTTTCACTTCGGGTAACGTTTCGTTTAGGTTCTTTTTCATCAAAGGCTTCTATATAGAAATAGAGTTCGTCCCCTACCTCCATCTTCAATCCATCTAAATCTATGTTCTTGGTTACTTTAGAGCTACGTTGTCCTTTTTGAATGGTCTCGGTAAAATTTAATTTTTCTTCTCTAAACTTTACAGATTCTCCAGAACCTTTACTGACGGTTGCAATGATGTACGCTTCATCAATTCCGTAATCATCTGTAATAGTGCTTTGCAACTGTATTTTCTTTATGTCTGAAAAATCAAAATACGTGTACTGTTCTAAGCCTGTAATCTCTATCTCTGGCGGATTATCAGGTATAGCTTCCAACGAAAATAAATCGGAGGTAAATTCCAATCCGGCTTCGTTCTTAAATTTAAAACTATAGAATCCCGATGCTATCAAAGACTGGCTTATCTTATAACTATTATCAACGTGCTGTAATGGAATTGTTTCTCCCATATGCTCCATACTAACGCTAGAGACCGAATTATTGAACTTAAGCACCCAGCTTATCCTAGAATTAATAACTGCTTTAATATTAGGCTCAGTAATGGTTTTTGTTCTTTCGTGTGTGTATGACGGATAGGAAATCGTAATTATCTGTTCTGTTATTTTTGGTAGTACAGATTTATTAGACACTGAATCAAGAGCGACAAATTGTATATGTTCTGGATTGAAATTAAAATCGGTATTAATTCCCTTAAAAGGTTCTAATTTATTTATAGCGAACCCTAAAATTACAAGTGCTAGCAAAACTAAAGTAGCTTGACGTAATTTATTCGGGGGCGTTAAAGTCTCTAACCTTCCTTTAATTTTATTCGAAACTTTATAGCGCTGTAATCGCGCTAGACTAGATAAATTTTCTTCTGGCAGTAATAACAGTCCTGTACTAAAAGATGCTTCGGCTACATGTGCATCTATGTATGCACAGGTGGTCATTAGATCTTGAGACCAGGGGTGTTTTATGACTAGTAGCAGTAACAAAGCAAGTGTAAAAGCCAGTAAGCCAATTAATAGATTGCTAGCTAAAAGATACGTGAACAAACCTAAACCGATAGAATAAATCATAGCCTCTACGTACGCTAACATTTGCCAGCGACGATTGAATTTCATCAAGTGTTGTTTTCCTGAATCCATTACTGTTTTCTACTATTTGCTATAAAGCGTTCAACTAATAATAAAACAAAAAGTGCTGCCCATAAATAAGGACTTACCTTAAAACTCCCCAAATTCGGCTTGCTTTTACTAGTCGCCTTAACATTGGTTTGTAACTCAGTTTCTGGAACTGAGAGTAAGTCAACCTCAGCCAATAAAGGGTTTAGCTCTTTATTTACCTCTAAAATATCTAGTAACTTTTCAACTAATCTTTGTTCAACCGCATTTTCAGCATTAATTCTTTTTGTAAGAAAATAAGTCTCAGGTTCTATTCCTTCTTCAATTAGCGATTCAGTTATTGAATCTTTCTTCAATACTACTATCTTCTTATAAAATCTAGGCATCGATTTTTCACTTAACCAAACAGTCAAATCTGTTGGCTCAGTTTCAGTTACTAGGGTATATAACTTGCTATCGACTATTATTTCCCTATCCAAAAATTGCGATAGTGTAGCGAATGCGGCTTCTAGGTAACTTTTGTCTTTAACCAAACTTTCTGAATAGTAAAGAGAAACCTCTATAGGTTTTTGCAAAATCACTGGCACTTTACTACTGCTATCGCCATGAACTACTGTCAAACTATCCGCTACTGAATTCAAAACATATTCTGAACCCAAGGAAATATTCTTATTAGAAATTTCAGTTTGAATTGAATTACTGACTGAAGAATACAATTTTAGGTTCTCGCCTCTCTTATAGGCAAGTAAAGGTTTTTCTACCTTTTGTGTTGCGTCTACCACAATCCATTTAATATTGTGGGTAGTTTCTGGCCGTGAACCTATTAAATCTTTTCTATATCCTTTGGTGAAAACAACAATACTATCTGTTTTTAAAACATTCATTTCTGATGCTAAAGACCAATAGTCAACAATAGCAGATTTTTTCTCAATCATAGAGCCGTACTCCCAAATCGGAAAATCTCTTTCTAGAAGTCGAATTTCTTGTCCATCCGCAAGGCTATCTAGCCTTGCCATGAAATCTTGATTTTGACTCAATTCAAGTTCTACAATATAGGTTAATGAAGAATTTTCGACTTTAGAATTCCATTGTGGTTTTGCCAAAATTATAGACAGTAACCCAACAATAAACATTCGTAGAATCAATAACCAAAATTCATTTAATTGAATACTGCTCGACTGTTTAGAAGTTGATTCTGACAACAATTGAATGCTCCCAATTTTTATGGTTTTTGCTTCCTTTTTACTCCATAAATGGATAGCTATAGGAACCAAAAGCCCCAATAGCGTCCATAAATACAAAGGATGTGCAAATGACATATTAATGGAGTCTTTTACGTTGTTTTAAAAATAATTGCAATGCTTCGCCCAAATGTGCATCCATTCGAAAGACATGGTGCTCTATTCCTTTTGACAACAATTCGTCTTTGACCGTTTTTAATTTACTATTCATTGCCAATACATATTGTTCTCTTGCTTTTACTGTATCGACCCTTACCCTAGCCCCTGTTTCTAAATCTTCAAAAGTGATATTTGGGCCATAATTAAAATCCATTTCTCTTGAACCCATTATCTGCAAGACAACAACTTCATTTCGTGAGGATTTCAATCCTTTTATAAAAATGGAAATCTCTGCGTTACTTTCATACATATCGGTCAAAAAGAAAATCAGTTCTTTGGTTCCTCTATTCGGTATACGTTTCGATGAAACTTGTTGGCCTGGCCATTTGCCCTTGTTGGAAAGTTTAATCAACTCTAACAATAATCTATTATAGTGCTTCTTATCTGCCTTTGGAAAAATACTTACCAAATCGCTTTCATTCAATGCAAATAGCCCGACAGCATCTCCTTGTTTGTGTGCCATATATGCCAAGGTGGCTACCAGTATACGCACGAAATCCATTTTAGAAAGATCTGCTTCTTTGTGAAGCATTGATGCACTAGCATCAACTATGAATTTTATGGTTACCTGACTTTCAATTTCAGATTGTTTAATGTAATATCTGCCAGAACGCGCCAGCATTTTCCAATCTAGTAGTCGTAAATCATCACCGGGCTCATAGCCTCTATATTGGCTAAATTCCATTCCAGGGCCTACACTAACACTTCTATTTAAACCAGATGTAAAGCCTTCAACAACAATCCGTGATATCAATGATAATCCCGATACGGTATTGATTACTTCTGGTTTTAATAAATCGTGATAGTCCTGTTTTGCCATTTACTCGATAAACGAGATTTAAATGATTCTAAG
>CAXBIJ010000075.1:0-12901 GCA_963975675.1 uncultured Maribacter sp.
TGGCACAATACGGTGTAACGGTTGATAAGCTGAATGATTATGTAAGTGCTGCCTTTGCAGGAGAACAAGCAAGTGTGATTTTTGAAGGCGAAAAGCGATTTGATGTAGTCATTCGTTTGGCAAAGGAATTTAGACAAGACATTAATAGCCTTAAAAATCTGTATATAGATTTACCAAGTGGCGATCAAGTGCCTTTAAAGGAAGTCGCAGATATAAGCTACAAACCCGGACCAATGCAGATTTCGAGGGACAATACCTCACGTCGTATTTCGATAGGGGTCAATGTTCGTGGGCGCGATGTAAAATCAATGGTAGAGGAAATTCAGCAAAAATTGGAAACTGAAGTGAAATTACCACCAGGATATTTTGTGACCTATGGTGGTTCGTTTGAAAACTTGCAACGAGCTTCTGACAGATTAATGATTGTAGTGCCTATTGCATTATTTCTAATATTCATTCTGCTTTATTTTGCCTTGAGCTCTTTCTCGCAATCTGTAATGATTTATATGGCTGTGCCTTTGGCAGCCATTGGTGGCGTTTTTGCCCTTTGGATAAGAGGAATGCCATTCAGTATTTCGGCGGGTGTTGGTTTTATCGTACTCTTTGGAGTAGCAGTTTTAAATGGATTAGTACTGATAAACAAATTCAATGAATTAAAAGATAGTGGAATGACTGACTTAAAAAAACGAATATACGAAGCAACACACGAGCGTTTACGTCCTATTTTATTGACGGCAACGGCAGCAATAATGGGCTTTATTCCAATGGCTATTTCTACGTCGGGAGGTGCTGAAGTTCAGCGACCTTTGGCAACAGTGGTTATTGGTGGATTGCTTACAGCAACGTTTTTAACTCTTGTGGTTCTTCCGGTATTATATTATTGGCTGGAATCAAGGAGGGAACGAAATAATTCGAATGTAGATGTAAACTATATCAACAAATCAACAAACATTGTAACCATATTATTTATGGTTGGAGGTTTGATGGCCTCAGGAATTGCCGTTGCCCAAGACACCAGTTCAGATGGTACAATATCAAAGATCTTGACTGTAGATGAGGCCATTGCAATGGCTAAACAGAATTATCCATCTCTGAAGGAAAGTCAGGCATTTATAGAGCGAGAGCGAGCGATGAAAGGAACAAGTTTCGATTTGGGGAACACTTCCTTTTACACAGGTAGGGAAGATCAAGGTGTACAGCAAGGAGCATTGAGAACATATGGTTTGCAACAGGGCAATATTGATTTGCTATCTGGCTTCTCAAAATCTAAGTTTTATAAGGAGCGTGCACAACTTGGTGAAAAATTCTATGCCCTCAGCGAACAACAGTTGGTACGTAACGTATTGCAGGCCTATGATATCATCAATTTTAAAAAGGCACAATTGCACTTTGCAGAACAACTAGAAAGTGTGTACGCTAATTTTAGTATGGCAGCAGAATCGCGTTACGATACAGGAGAAACCGGAAAACTTGAATTTATTGCGGCCTCTTCAGAATATCAACAGATACAGGTATTACGACAACAGGCTTATGACGATATTGAAATTGCAAAAAGAGCAATGAAGCAGTATTTGGGGATTAATCAAGAAATTGAAACCATAGAATCTACCTATGAACCAATGAATTATATTACTGTTTTAGATTCTACAACTTTAGCTAACAATCCATTTTTGCAATATTCAATGCAAAATGCCGAGGTTAGCAAAGCAAATGTTGGAGTCGAAAAATCACAATTTCTGCCAAAATTTAGCATTAGTTATGATAAGCTTGAATACAATGATGTATCTGGATTTAGCGCATATCAAGTGGGTATAAGTATGCCATTATGGTTCTTCCCGCAAAAATCAAGAGTTAAGGCCGCAAAAGCAGATGCGATGGTGGCTGAAAGCCAGTATCTGGAACAGAAAGCCATAATCGAAAGTAGGGTTTCACAATTATTAAAATCATTGGAGAAAACCCAAAAAACGCTAGATTATTACCAAAAAGGGGCGCTAGTTTTAGCTGAAGAGCAAATGTCTACTGCAGAACTTGCTTCAAAAGAAGGTGAAATAGATTATGTAAACTATATCACCATATTGAACAGTGCCATAAGAATAAAACAAAACCATTTACAATTTATCAATCAGTATAACCAACAAGCCATTGAGTTACAATACCAATTGGGCAATCTATAATATTAAAGAAAACAGAATGAAACATATATTTATAATCAGTTTAGCATTAGTAACTTTTTCAATGATAGGTTGCAACAACACGACAAAAACAAGTCAAAGTGATGAAAATGCCTCTGCTGGAGAAATGGATCACGATGAAAAGGGTCATAGTAGCGAAGAAGGCATTGTACAATTAACAGATTTGCAGGCTGAAACAATAGGTCTTGAAATAAATCCTTTAGAAAAAAAGAGTTTAGGAAATACCATAAAAGTTACTGGCAAACTCGAACTTTTTCCACAGGATAGAGCGAATATCAGTCCTTTTGTAGGTGGTAATGTTCGTTCTATAAAAGTTATTGAAGGGGATAAAGTAAATAAAGGGCAGGTGTTGGCTTATTTAGAACATCCTGACATTATTTCAATGCAACAAGAATTTCAAGAAAAAAATGATGAACTCGTATTTCTAAAGCAGGATTTTGAACGTAAACAAATCCTGTTTGATAAAGGAGTTTCTTCTGGAAAGGAATTTCAAATGGCGCAATCAAAATTTCGTTCCACAACATCGAGCGTCAATGGTTTGCTTTCTAAATTAAGACTATTGGGCATTAATACGGAAAAGGTCATACAAGGTCATATTTTTTCTTCCGTCCCCATTACAACGCCAATTTCCGGTTATGTAGATGAAGTTATGGTAAGCCTTGGCGACTATGTTGCGCCTCAGACCAAAATGTTCACAGTTAGTGATAATTCAGAAATACATGTAGATTTTAAAGTATATGAAAAAGATATAAGAAAAGTAAAGGAAGGACAAGAAATCTACTTTACGGTAGCTGCCAAACCAGATCAATTGCTGAAGGCGAAAATTCACGCAATTGGTAAAACTTTTGAAAGCGACGCAAAAGCATTGCACGTTCACGCCGATGTTCATAATGACGATAAAGAATTGCTTCCAGGAATGTATGTGGAAGGTAGAATTGTGCAAGATGCAAAAATGGCTTTCGCAGTCCCTGAAGATGCTATTGTCAGAGAAGGCGAACAATCATACATTTTCATATTGGATGAAGATGACAAAATGGAAGAAAACAAAATGAAGTTTAAAATGATTCCCGTTAACGTTGGAATTACAGATTTAGGATATGTTGAAATCAATCTTCCTGCAGAAATTGCCAAAAAGGTAAAAGTGGTCACGAAAGGGGCATACACCTTATCATCAGAAATGATAAAAGGCGAATTGGGACACGATGACTAAATTCATAATATAATACTATAAGAATGAAAGAAATAAAAGCATTTGTAAAACCGAACCGTATCCAAAGAGTCATTGAAGCACTTACCGATAATGGCTTTAAAAGTATGACCCTTTCACAAGCCGAAGGTACTGGCGTATTCAAGTCTAAAGGTGCCAGACCTTCCTTGGATTTTCATGTTTCCGATAGTCCAGTGGTTAAGCTAGAACTGGTCTGTCAAAATGAAGAAGCTCAAGAAGCCATTGCACTGATTTTAAAAAATGGTAAAACCGAAGAACTTGGGGATGGCATTATTTATATAGCCGATATAGAGGATGCCTTTCAAATTAAAACAGGAGATTCCTTAAAGCGCTATAATTTATAGTAGGATGGAAAATTTAGAACAAATATTGGAGAACAATTACGTAAAACCAACGGCTATGCGCCTGTTGGTTTTACAATTTCTCATAGGTAAAAAAGTAGCTGTTAGTTTATCCAATATTGAAGCATATTTTGATAATTCTGATAGAACCACCTTATACCGCACATTAAAAACCTTTGTTGAAAGTAATATTGCTCATCAAATTGATGATGGTACAGGAATTACAAAATATGCCATGTGTGAAGCGAATTGCCTTTGTGAAATGGAAAACGATTTACACCTGCATTTCCATTGTAACAATTGTAATGAAACTGTTTGTTTAACAGAACACAAAATACCGCACATTAATTTACCGAATGGTTTTAATGCGGAGAACGTGAATTTAGTTGTAAAAGGTGTTTGTGATAAATGCGGTAGACAATAGAGCACTTAGGACAGACCCTTTTTAAGAATTATTTCAATTTAAAAAAAATAATGAGGTTAAATTTTAAAATAAAAAAGCACCTAAAATATGCTTATTATAAAGAAATTAGTAGGTATAAAGAATTACTAGCTAAAGAGGATTACCCAAATGCATGGCATCATTTAGAAAGAAGTCACATTATAGGTCAATCTTATCCGATTGAACACACCTATTCACATTGGTTAATGCTAAAGTTTGGATTAATGCAAAAAAACAGCAAGGAAGTATTTGGTCAAATTATAAGATTGCTTGTTGGTGGTTGGAAATCATTTATTAATCATGTGCCTATTGGCAATACAGGAGGCGCCAATGTGCCACCATTAAAAAGAATGATCATTCCTGAGGATATAAACGCACTATTTCATACAAAGTAAAAAATAAGAAAGCATGAAAAAAATAACTACAGAAACAGCTAAGGAACATAATCACGATGATGATGACAATCATAATCACGACGGAATTTTCGGAAAGAACACCGAACTTTATTTCGCAGTTTTAAGTGGGGTAACTTTAATTACGGGATTTCTCATAGAAAAGTTTACTGAGGTTTCAGAAAGTATTCCATTCGTACTCTATATTTTGTCTTACATTTTTGGAGGATATTTTACCCTAAAAGAGGCTATTACAAAAATTGCTAAGGGCGAATTTGAAATTGATTTCTTGATGCTAGTGGCTGCTGCGGGTGCTGCTTATTTGGGTGAATGGGCGGAAGGAGCTTTGTTACTATTTCTTTTTAGTTTGGGTCACGCTTTGGAAAACTATGCCATGGGAAAGGCAAAAAAGTCCATTGCGGCATTGACGGATCTCGCGCCTAAAACCGCATTATTAAAGAAAGATGGCGATACTGTTGAAGTGGGTATTGAAGAGCTAAAGGTTGGCGATATTATCGTGGTACGCCCCAACAGCAAAATATCTGCCGATGGCGTTATTGTAAAAGGAAATAGTAGTGTAGACCAGTCTCCGATTACAGGGGAAAGTGTTCCAGTAGATAAATTACCGATTGAAAATCCTGAAAAAGAGTACACCTCAAAAAGTGATATACCTGCTGAGAACCGTGTATTTTCAGGAACTATCAATGGTAACAATACCCTTGAAATAAAAGTTATTAAAGCGGCAAAAGATTCTACATTAAATCGTTTAGTTACAATGGTTCAAGAGGCTCAGAATCAAAAATCGCCCACACAATTATTGACTGATAAGTTTGAGAGGTATTATGTACCGGCAGTAATCATACTAGTAATAGCACTGAATTTTGCTTTTTTGGTTATTGACGAAACTTGGAGTGAAAGTCTTTACCGTTCTTTAGCAGTACTAGTAGCGGCAAGCCCTTGCGCTCTCGCAATTTCTACACCTTCTGCTGTATTAAGTGGAGTGGCCAGGGCTGCACGTGGCGGAGTTTTGATAAAGGGTGGTCGACCATTGGAAGATTTGGGAGAACTTACCGCTTTAGCCTTTGATAAAACTGGAACCCTAACGGAAGGAAAACCAAAGCTTACTGACGTTCAAAGTTTTGGGGATATTGAAGAAAAAGAACTGTTGGGAATTGCTGTTTCCGTTGAGGAATTAAGTGATCATCCTTTGGCGAAGGCTGTTGTAAGGGATGGGATGAAAAAACTAGGAAAAGACCTTAAGATTCCAGATGCAGATGATTTGGAAGCCGTTCAGGGAAAGGGTATAAAAGCTAACTATCAAGGAAATACCATCTACATAGGTAATTTAGAACTTTTTGAAGATATTGATAAAGGTGTTCCTAGCGAAGTATCGGAAAAGGTAAGAGGACTTGAAGGGGAAGGAAAGACCACAATGCTAATAAAAAGGGGCGATGAATTTATAGGTATGCTCGGACTAATGGATACTCCTCGGGAAAAAGCCAAGGAAACCCTTGCCCAATTAAAGAAACTAGGCATCAAAAAAATGATAATGCTAACTGGTGATAATCAGAAAGTGGCAGATGCCGTAGCTAGGGAAATTGGATTGACAGAAGCTCTTGGAAGTCTGCTTCCAGAAGAAAAAGTAGAGGCCATCAAAAATCTTGCACGACAGGAAAATAAACTGGCAATGATAGGCGATGGTGTTAATGACGCTCCAGCAATGGCAAACAGCACTGTAGGTATTGCAATGGGTGCAGCCGGTAGCGATGTGGCGTTAGAAACGGCAGATATAGCCCTTATGGCCGATAAATTAGAAACGCTTCCATTTGCAATTGGCTTGAGTAGAAAAGCGAAGTCGGTTATTAAGCAAAATTTATGGGTTAGTTTGGGGGTAGTAGCGCTGTTGATCCCTGCGACGATAATGAGCTGGGCTAGTATTGGTGTAGCTGTGGCTATTCATGAAGGCTCTACGCTAATAGTAGTTATCAATGCGCTAAGGTTATTGGGCTATAAAAAATAAATGCAAGTTTAAATAGGTTAGAGCATTGCTTTTTGTCGTTAACAGTTTGAAACGTAATATGATATTTGAAGTGATAAAATATTATAGAAATATTTATGTGACTTATGAAGGCACTTTCTCAACATTCCTAGTAGCCGTAGCCTTCCTAACCCCATCCACCTTCACAAGCTTAAAAATGCCAGGAGTCTTGTCAAAAGAAATAGCGTATTTTATCCAAACAACATTACCTTTTAAAATGCTACAAGCTTTATTCAATCGACAGCAATTTCTGTCGATTGAAATTTCTGCTACCTATTTGTTGCCATTTCAAATCAATTCAACTGATATGTTTAAAACAAACAAACCCTGCAAATCATAAAATTTGCAGGGCTTTATAACTTTTTGAGAGTTTTTCTTGCGACGTCGACTGGATTCAAACCTTTTATTAGAAATGCCTGAATACAAAGGGTTCTGCGAAATTTTATTTTTTCTGTTATCGACATTATTTTTAAAAATTGGTGAATGAATAATCTCTTAAGTCAAATATAGAAAATTAAAGCGAAATACGGGGTGGCATTCCAATAGTTGAAAATAAACTTAATTTTTTAAATACTAATAGATTAGAACTGTACATACAAAGAAAAGAACATATATATATATAAATATATATGTTCTTTTCAAGTTGACAATTTGAGAATTTATAATGTTATAAATATATCAAAATAACTAATGGGTTATTGAAAAATTAGGTCTATAATTGAGAGTGATATATCTTAATTGTTTTATTCTACGATTTCAACTAAGCAAATTATTATTTCTGATATCATTCAATATCTTCCATATTTATAATGATAAGTTCCTCTTTAAACGGATTACTATTTTTAGCATCCCTTTTTTTGGATATAATGGTAGAAACTTCAAGAATATCATTATTTAGGTTATATTTTTGTAAAATTTCTGGTTCTACTTTTATAAACATTATTGGCCTGTGGTTGGATACCTATTAAAAAATAAGTATCCAATCAGATTAAGGAATTTCGCCTACGGTCCAAAATTTAATCATGGGAAAAGATAGTCAATTAGATTACTTTATTAATAAAATTGATAATAAATGAAAACGTGTAGTAACAAGGCATATAACAAATAGGGCGTTCGGTGATTTACGAAAGTACAATGCTTTTATGAACATCGCCAAAATCTTAGATTACGCCCATAGGGAAATATTTAAAATTTGACTTTTAAGAAAAAATAAGTAAAACAAAATACAAAAGGTTTTGCTTGTGGCTAGACTGTAAATAATCGTTTGTTTTCTGTTTACTTGCCATATATTTACTTTAGCAACAAATAAAAAACCGCCAGAAGGTAATTTGGCCACATTATTTTTTTGTCGACAAAGGACGTAGGACCTCTTTTTTTGAGATTTTCGCGAAAAACAAAGTTTAGTGCTGCAAGTCCCGAATCCTTAACAGACTAATCTGATTGCCAGGTATAAGATTTAAATTTCTGCTTAGTTTTTTTTGTAAATGTTACTACATTAACAGTAGTATCGATTTTTCAGTATTGTTTAGCAAACACGGACCCTACAAATTCTTTTGTTGAATTGATCCATACGGTTTTTTTCTTCTTCTAATCTTATATAATTTGCACATCGACTTGTCACAATAATTCTATGCTATTCGAAAGAGTTAAATACAGTTTCTAAAGTTTCCGAATAGGACTTCGTGATATTTATTAAAATCGCTATTAATACAGTTACCTTTATTAGACTGCTTTAAAATTAGTTTATTAAAGTTGTGTAACAATAGTTACAGTTCATGTTTATTATTTACCCTATTTTTGTATCAGCGTGAAAAATAAAACTTACATAGCGGTACTTCTCATATTTATATTTTTGGCAAAATTTATTGCCATAGATGCAAATGGGCTAAATGCATTGGTCAGCGGAAGTGAAATATCTTTTGTTAAACTGAATTGTAAGAAGCAAAATTCTCCAAAACAATTGGATAAACTAGCTGATTATTCACAAAATAACCAATTTGCTTCTCAAGTAATTCCAGTAAACATTGCTTGCACTTCACACTTTCAATTTGAAGTATTCTCTTGGGAAACAAAAATTTCACAGCCATTTGCAGCTTCTAGTCAACATTACACTTTAAATTTGAGTTATCATTATCTAGATAATTCCTATCCACCACCTCGTTTGGTATAGTTCATATAATCCTCTTCGGAAATATCAAGTCGGACTATCTGACTGGTTTTGTTAACCTAACTCATTATGATTGGGTTAATTACGACTAGTAGAAACCTCATAATTTCAAACATAATTAAACACATTTTTTATGACGACAAAGACTTTAATTAGTCGTCGTTCCATTCAACTTTTACGCGTTTTAGTCAGCGGAATATTTTTAGTAGCCGGTACAAATCACTTACTGAATATAGAAAAAACCGCTAAAAGGATAGAACAAGCCAGTTTTAAAGGAATTGCCCATTTTTTCGGTGAACCTAATTGGCTTATCATCCTTTCTGGAATCGTAATGGTCGCAGCTGGTTTTTTATTCTTAATAGGATATAAAACTAAATGGGCGGCAATCACATTGATGATGGTACTTATACCTATCACTTTAACAGTTCAAGTAGGACAAATTACAACGCTTGGACCTCTCTTTAAAAACATTGCAATTTTAGGTGGACTTCTATTTTTTATATTGAATGACACCGATAACCTTTTAAAATAAATTAATATGAAAACATACATTTTTAGTTCATTTTTTTTGATGTTAACCTTGTTTAGTACCACTAATATAAAGGCCCAGCAAATGAACACAGAAAAAAACAATTACGTGGTTCTTACCAAAAAAGTAGCACAACTCCAACCCATAATACTGACTGCCGAAGCGCTTAAAGAGGAAGAAGGAGATAATTTCGGTGATTTTCAGGTTATTATCTGCGGTAAGGAGATAGGAGATATTACCGATGCCGAAAAAATAAACAAGTTCATTGATAAAGCTAAAAAAGCCGGCGTACAATTGGTGGCCTGTGGTTTTTCTCTTAATAAATTCAATGTAGATAAAACTAAAGTGCCCAAAGAAATGAAAACGGTCGAAAACGGTATTCTTTATAACTTTCAGCTTCAGAAAAAAGGTTATAAAAGTTTAAGCCTATAAATTAGATAATATTCAAAGTCTAAAAACATATTAAAATGGACAATAAGAAGAAAAATAAGGCCATGAAAAAAACGTGGATTCAATATGGAATATTTGCTGTAGTGGCCATTACACTTTATGCTACCGGTTTACATACGGAGGTAATCGGTTTGGCGCAACGAGGACTGCTAGCGACAGGCTTAATGAATCCTGACGTAGCCGAAATTGCACAGTCAAGAAATGATGAAAGTAATGACAATACAGCACTATTGTCTAATCTTGACAAAGCAGATTATAACCTAAAATTGATTGATAGGGATGGCAAAACTAGGTCATTAGAGGAATTTAAGGGTAAAGTAATATTTTTGAACTTTTGGGCAACTTGGTGTCCGCCGTGTGTTGCCGAAATGCCGAGCATCGATAAACTGCATGAAGAAATGGGAGATGATATCGCTTTTGTAATGGTTTCATTCGATGACGATTTCGAAAAAGCTAAAGCTTTTGATAAGCGCAAAGGATATGGCTTGCCCATTTATGCCCCCGCAAGTAATCTTCCGACTATGTTTCAATCATCCGCTTTACCTACAACCTATATCATTGATGCAGAGGGGAATTTGGCTTTGACACATAAAGGGATGGCCGATTACAGCGACCCAGAATTCAAAGAATTCCTAAACAGTTTAAAGTAGTATATTTCTAAAATGGGATGGAAAGATATGAGTTATCCATCCCTTTCGATACTACCTAAAATCTATAGCATAGTATGAGACATTTAAAATTAATATTGGTATTCATCCTCGCGCTAACAAGCCAAATCGGGCAATCGCAAGTGATGGAAGCACCGGAATGGAAGGCTGAAACCCAAGAAAGTACGATTGCCAAAGGCGATACGATAACCGTACTTTTTACTGCCATAATCCCCCAAGATTGGTATATGTATTCAAGCGACTTCGACCCTAACCTTGGGCCATTGGTCACGGAATTCAAATTCGATGATACTGAACAATTTAAATTATTGGGTAATCTGGAACCAATCGGGCAAAAGAAAAAGTACGATGAGATTTTTGAGGGCGATTATACCTTTTTTACAAAAGAAGCAAAATTCAAACAGCGGTTTATTGTAAATTCAGAGAATCCCGATATCAAAGCTATTGTTTCATATCAGATATGTTCGGATGTAAATGGGCAATGTATTCCTTTTGAAAGTGACATTTCGGTACTTGGCAAAATTCAAAAAAAAACATCAGTGATTGCTGCGAGCAATATTGGCAAATCTACACCTATTGCCTTGAAGGCGTTTGATAATGAATTTAAGACAGCGGAAATTGAGGGACAGGGTTTTTCCTTTTTATTGACGTTTTTCTTCGTGTCATTTGGCGCAGGTCTGGTTGCTTTGCTTACGCCCTGTGTTTTCCCAATGATACCGATGACCGTTAGTTTCTTTACAAAATCGAATACCAGTCGTAAAAAAGGAATTGCACAGGCAATTTTTTATGGGATTTCTATTATAGCTATTTACACAATAGTTGGCACATTGTTTTCAGTTTTGTTTGGTGCAGATTTCGCTAACTTTTTAAGCACGCACTGGATACCGAATCTGTTTTTCTTCGCCATATTTGTATTATTTGCGCTTTCCTTTTTTGGTATGTTTGAAATACGACTACCCAATAAATTCGTGAATAAAATGGATTCACAATCCAATAAAAGTGGTGTGCTTGGTATTTTTTTTATGGCCTTCACACTTGTCTTGGTTAGCTTTAGTTGCACAGGGCCAATAGCAGGAACCATTCTTTTACAAGCCGCAAGTGGCGAAACCATACAACCCATAGTGGGTATGTTGGGATTTTCTTTAGCGTTCGCATTGCCGTTTACCTTATTCGCTATCTTTCCAAATTGGTTAAAGTCTATGCCTAAAAGCGGTGGTTGGCTAAATACCGTTAAGGTTGTGCTTGGTTTTGTTGAATTGGCACTTGCCTTAAAATTTTTAAGCATCGTTGACCAAGTCTATCATTGGAATATGCTGAACCGTGATGTTTACCTTGCCCTATGGATTGTTATATTCGCTTTTCTTGGTTTTTACCTCTTGGGTAAAATTACATTCCCACACGAGGAGAAAGTAAAGAGGACATCGGTAGGACGTTTGATTTCGGCATTATTGGTCTTCAGTTTTGTGGTCTATCTTATTCCAGGCTTGGTGGGTGCACCATTAATAGTATTGGCTGGTTATATGCCACCACTGAGTTCTCAAAATTTTGTAATGAATTCGCCAAAAACATCATCCATTTCAAAAGGAGTATACGCAATGTCGGAATGTGAAGCCCCAAAATATGGTAATATGTTAGAACTGCCGTACGGTATTCAGGGCTATTTTGATTACGAACAGGCATTGGCCTGCGCCAAAAAGCAGGACAAACCTTTATTTATCGACTTTACCGGACACGGCTGTGTAAACTGTCGAGAAATGGAAGCTGCGGTTTGGTCGGACCCCAAAGTACTAAAAAGACTTAAGGAAGATTATGTGGTCGTGGCTCTCTATGTAGATGAAAAGACCGAATTGCCCGAAAATGAATGGTATGTTTCTGCTTATGACGAGCGCATAAAGAAAACCATAGGAGGTCAAAATCTTGATTTTATGATTCAGAAACTCAATGCCAACGCCCAACCATATTATACTTTAATTGACCCTAACAGTTCACTATTGAGTGTTCCAAAAGGCTATGATCTCAGCGTAGATAACTTTGTTGAATTTTTGGATAACGGACTGACGGAATTTAAAAGTAGAGCGGTTAATGAAATTGTAAAAAGTAATAATTCTAATAGCTCTGACTCCAAATCATTTCTAAATTAAGATGGGATTATTTTTTATTATTTTGGATGTATAGAAGTCCAAAAGCTTAATTTTCACAAAAGAATTAAAATTATGAAACTGAATATTTTATTCATAAACGACGTACACGGTTATCTTGCACCGCATGCAGAATTGTTTTACGATGAATCGGGAGAAGTAGTTGAAACAGTTGGGGGTTACGCCCATATTGCAGGATTGGTAGAAGATATTCGAAATGAAAATCCCAACACCTTACTCTTTGACGGTGGTGATACATTGCACGGCACAAAACCATTGGTAGATTCAAAAGGCGAGGCCATTATTCCCATTTTAA
>CAXBIJ010000076.1:0-12853 GCA_963975675.1 uncultured Maribacter sp.
ATATATTCACCACCATAGTACAGCCTAAAATTACCCATCTTCTTATTCTCAAGGTCAATATTCATATTCAAAGCATCTACTTTTTCCATTGTAGTATTTAGGACTGCATCTTGAAAATCTCGATTACTTCTACTTTCTTCAAAATGTTGATAGGCAAGACCTAATTTTAAGCCATCATAGAACTTTCCATTTCCTTTTTTTTGAACTTGAGCATTACCCATGAACCATTTTTGTGGTCCATAATACCATACAGCTGAACGAAGGCCTAAACCATCACTAGTAGGCCTAATCAATCTGTCATATCTAGAATAATCTGAAGTTTCTGAATAGTATGTACCAAGGTTTAAATCCCATTTCGAATTGGGTTTATATAGAAATTTTTGCATTAAGTTTATTTGGTCGTAACCAGTGACCACCTGTTTTTCGGGTGAATTATTGATTACTAACTCGTCTACCCCATTCTTAGTTCGTACAAACATATTTCGCAAATATGAATCAGGGCCATGTGATCCCATTCTTAAATCTTGAAAATTGTTGTAGCTTATACTTGTTAAAGAGGACCAATACTTTTTGCCAATATTTACATCAGCGTGAATTGTATTTTCCATATTTGCAGATGCAAATCTATAGTTGGTATTACCGTGAACTAATAAACTATCGTTCTGACTTAAAATAGGCTTCTTGGTATAAAAATTCATTACCCCACCTATTGCATCACTACCGTAAATAACCGAACCGGGTCCAAATATTACTTCTGTATTCTTTATGGTAAAAGGATCAATTGATATTACATTTTGAATATTTCCTCCTCTAAAAATTGCATTATTCATTCGAACACCATCCACTGATAGCAACAATCTATTGGTTGCAAAACCCCTAATCATAGGACTTCCCCCGCCTAATTGACTTTTTTGAACAAAAACTTTACCACTATTTTGAAGTAAATCTGCAGAAGTTTGTGGCGATGAAAAAGCAATTGATCTAGCGTCTAAAGAAATAATTCTATTGGGAATATCTCTTTTCTGTTGCTCCCATTTAGACACTGACATTACAACTTCATCTAATTGCTGGGCCTTCATAATCAAATACACCTTTTGACCCTGTCTACTAATTTGTTGTTTGGTTGATTTATACTCTTCATAACCAATGTGCCTTAGAATAATACGCTCCTTATCAGTGAAGATTGAACCATCTAGTACTCCTTCAAAATTTGACAATGCTATTTTGGACTTATCTTTATTAAAAACGGCAACATTTGAAATAACCTCACCACTATCCGCATCTAAAACAGTTATTTCTTGGGCATTTCCGAACATGGCCATCAAAAAAAATACAACAAACAGAAACTTATACATATGTGTTGAATACTTCATTTAACACGGCAAGTGATTTTGGTTTCCTGAAACCTTGTAAGTGTAATTCAAAATAAAGTATCAGGGATTTCAACAATTCTTGGCGGTTGGTTTTTTTCATCTTTACGTTGTGTATAGCATCAAAATTTATGCCCAAGAAGGTCTTGAAATAATAAATATTTTCACCCCTCAGCATAGGATTTAATGATTCAACCGAAACAAACTCGCCTTCTAACAAATCAAAATACGGTTTGTCTATCTGAAATACATCAGGATAAAACCCTAAAAACTTGGTGATTGATAACATAAAATATAAATGAAAATTTGCCACATCTTTATGCACATCTAGCCACTGCAATGATGCTTCTAAAAATTCGAACAATTCTTCGTTTCGTTCTTCTTCACGAATACTATTAACCAAAAGTTCTGCTAAAAATAAGGTCATTGCATTTTTAGCCATATCTGCATAAAGTGATTGATAGTGATAATACACTTTAGCTTCGCGTAATGTTTCTAAGGTTCCTTTATTTCTATGGTTCGCTACAATTTCTAATTGAGTCAATGGTTGAAAATAGGCCGTCTTTAATTTCCCTTTTCTAGATGATAATACGCCTCGTAATAAATAAGATTTTATGCCATCAGAGGCTGTAAATACTTTTACTATAAGACTTGTATCGCCATATTTTATTGCAGAAAATACTATTGCTTTTGTTGTTACCTGCATAATTAACCATCTATTTCAACAAATATAATAGTTTGCACATTGGCGAAGATATTGTGTATAAAAAATGCGAGGCTCTAAAATAGAACCTCGCAATACAATTTATACACCACCTAAATTAAGTTGGTGTCTAGGAATTAAATTACCCCTTGGGCAAGCATTGCATCGGCAACTTTTACGAAACCTGCAATATTCGCTCCTTTAACGTAGTTACAGAAACCATCTTCTTCTTTACCGTATTCGATACAAGAATCATGAATATCTTCCATAATATCTTTTAGACGCTCGTCAACCTCTTCACGTGTCCAGCTAATTCGCAATGAATTCTGAGACATTTCTAAACCTGACGTTGCAACACCACCAGCATTAGATGCTTTACCTGGTGCAAACAATATTTTTGCATTATTAAATTCATGAACAGCATCTGCATTACATGGCATATTCGCACCTTCTGCAACACACATACATCCATTTTTCAATAGATTTTTAGCATCTGCCTTATTCAACTCATTTTGGGTTGCACATGGTAATGCGATATCACATTTAACGGTCCAAGGAGTTTTACCTTCATGAAATTCTGCAGATGAATATTTATCTGCATATTCAGATATACGCCCTCTTTTATTGTTTTTAAGGTTCATAACAAAAGCCAACTTATCGTTATCTAAGCCATCTTTATCATAAATATACCCACTAGAATCTGATAGTGTTACCACTTTTGCTCCCAATAGAATTGCCTTTTCTGCTGCATATTGCGCTACGTTTCCTGAGCCAGATATTACAACAGTTTTACCTTTGAAGGTTTCATTCTTAGTCTTTAGCATACTTTCAGCAAAGTATACAGTACCATAACCTGTTGCTTCTGGTCTAATTTTAGAACCACCCCATGACAAACCTTTTCCTGTAAGTACACCAGTAAACTCGTTACGAATCTTCTTATACATACCAAAAAGGAAACCTATTTCACGAGCACCAACACCGATATCTCCGGCAGGTACATCTGTATTCGGACCAATATGTCTATTCAATTCTAACATAAAGGCATGGCAAAAACGCATTACCTCATCATCTGATTTCCCTTTAGGGTCAAAATCAGAACCACCTTTACCACCACCCATTGGTAGTGTTGTAAGGCTGTTTTTAAACACTTGTTCGAAAGCTAAAAATTTAAGAATACTAGCATTTACAGTAGGGTGAAAACGCAAACCCCCTTTATAAGGACCTATTGCAGAGTTCATTTGAATTCTATAACCACGGTTTACATGTATTTCTCCAGCATCATCTACCCATGCTACTCTAAAAGATAGTAAACGTTCTGGCTCAACCATTCTTAAAAGAATATTCTTGCCATTATATATTTCTTTTTTAGCAATATATGGTATTACTGTTTCTGCTACTTCTTGTACCGCTTGTATGAATTCTGGCTCGTGACCATTTCTGGCAGTAACCTCATCCATAAATGCTTTTATTTTATCTTCCATAAAGCTATTTACACTTAGTTAAAATTATTGATTTCAAAATATAACGACAAAATTATGCTATTTATGTAATTCGATTGCTTATTTTTTTAAAAATCGATAAAATTTGTTGTTTTAGCAACAAACTGCCCATTCTTAATATGTAAAATTTAATGAATAACGGTTTATCTTAATGCTTGTTCTAAATCTGCTATTAAATCTTCCGAATCTTCTATACCTACACTAAGTCTAATTAGCGCATCTACAACTCCGTTTTTTTCCCGTTCTACTTTAGGTATACTTGCATGCGTCATACTAGCTGGGTGACCAGCTAAACTTTCAACACCACCCAAAGATTCTGCAAGTGTAAAAACTTTTAATCGTTCTACAATTTCAATAGCACTTTCGTAGTTGCTACCCTTTGGCACAAACGATATCATTCCGCCAAAATCTTTCATCTGCTCTTTTGCTATGGAATGATTAGGATGATCACTGAAGCCAGGCCAGTATACCTTTTCAACTTTAGTATTATTCTTAAGATATTCAGCTACTGCCCTTCCATTTTCGCAATGCCGTTGCATTCTTACATGCAATGTTTTTATCCCTCTTAAAACCAAAAAGCTATCCATAGGTCCACAAACTGCACCACTTGCATTCTGAATAAAATAAAGCTTATCAGCTAGTTCCTTATCTCTCACAACTAAAGCTCCGACAACAGTATCACTATGGCCACCAAGATATTTGGTTGCTGAATGCATTACAATATCTGCCCCTAATTGTAGCGGCATTTGTAAATATGGCGTCGCGAAAGTATTATCTACAGCTAAAAGAATATTCTTGTTCTTAATCAACTGGGCAACTGCTTTTATATCTATGATATTCATCATAGGGTTTGTTGGCGTTTCAACCCAAACCAATTTAGTTTTTGAATTAATTTTTTCACGTATGGCATCGGTTCCCTGCATACCCACAAAATGAAAAACAATACCAAATTTCTCGAATATCTTTTTAAATATTCTATAAGAACCCCCGTAAAGATCATTAGTAGAAATTACCTCATCTCCCGGTTCTAATAACTTTATAACCGCATCTATCGCTGCAAGACCACTGCCAAATGCTAAACCAAATTCACCATCTTCAATACTTGCTAAAGCATTTTCTAAAGCAGTACGTGTCGGGTTCGCACTTCTAGAATATTCATATCCTTTATGACCTCCTGGCGTTGTTTGTGCATAAGTAGAGGTTTGATAAATAGGTGGCATAACCGCCCCATATGCCTTATCTGGTTGTTGACCACCGTGAATAGTCTTCGTGTTAAACTTGTAATTTTCAGCAGCCATTTTAAAGTATTTACTACACAAATGTATCGTTATCTTTCGGAGAATACAATGAAGGTGTATTTTTACATTAAATCTAAATCTTTCATGAAATCAAAGCTACTCTACCTACTTATATGTATTTCACTTGTTGCCTGTAATACTGAAGAATCTCTCACTTTTGAGACTTTAACTATATCTAATGATACCTGCGATAATTGTACTTCTATATCCATTGAAATTCCTAAGGCATTAGGTCAAACAAAATTAAGTGAGACCATTAACATCGCCCTACAAGAAGAGATAATTGCATTGCTAAATTTTGATGAAGAAAGTCACGCACAAACTATTGAGGGAGCTACTGAAGCATTTGTAAAGGATTATGAAGAACTGAGCGGTAAATTTCCAGAAGAATCTATGCCTTGGGAAGCCAAAGTAAATGGCACCATCATTTTTGAAAATAAAGATGTATTAACTATTAAACTAGAATCATATATCTACACTGGTGGCGCACATGGCTATGGTACCAATCGATTTTTAAACTTTGACAAAATCAAGGAAGTGGAATTAGACCGCCAAGAATTATTCAAAAATGAAGATGAGTTCAAAACATTTACTGAAACCCTATTTCGAAAACAAGAAAATGTACCAGCAGATACAACCATAAATAGCACAGGCTTTATGTTTGAAACAGAAAGTTTCTATTTACCAGAAAATATTGGCTATACCGATAAAGGCCTATTACTATTCTACGAGCCCTATGAAATTGCCTCATTTGCCGATGGCCCCATTATTTTGACTATACCTTATAATGATGCAAATAAATTTTTAAAAATTGCCGTAAAGTCTTAACCAACCTTCCTTAATAATAGAATAATCGCACCTATGTGCAACCCTTCATGAAATAAATTAAATGCAATCGCATCATCAATATTTTTAAGCGTTACGCGTGCACTTGTGGTATACTCTTGATAATTTTGAAATAGGCATGTATCATAATCTTCTTTCAGCCATTCACCTGTAGAGATTAAAAAATCTGCAACCATCATAATCTCCTCATCGGTTGCTGTACCATCTGGGGTTGTCCCCTTCATAAACTTAGCCACCAACTCTTCAGGTACACGCATTTGAAGTCCGCTGAATTTATATTGTAAAATCTGCTGAGTAACTACGGTGTGGGCTATATTCCAAAATATATTATTATTGAAGCCTTCTGGTATCTTAAGAAGTTTTTCTTTTGGAGTTTTTGTAAGTATCGAGTGTAAGTTTCTTCGATTCTGTAAGGTGATTTCAAATAAATTTTTGGACATTATTTCACATTTAAAGGAGCATAAAAATAGTACAATTAATGGGAAATAAGTTTCTTTGTAAACCATACGGCTCATATGAAATTTGTTATTTACCCCATTTTATAGGTTTAAAATACAATTAAAGCAACATCGCAAAGCATGAAAAAAATATATCACTTAAGTACTTGTTCTACTTGCCAACGAATTATTAAGGAATTGCAACCTCTTACTGATTTTAAATTACAGGATATAAAATCTGACCCTATTACAGTAGCCCAGTTAGAACAAATGCATTCTTTATCAAACAGTTACGAGGCATTGTTTAGTAAAAGAGCCATTTTATATCGTGAGCGAAATTTAAAAGAGCAAAATCTTACCGAAGATGATTTTAAGGCTTTGATTTTAGAACAGTATACATTTTTAAAGCGTCCGGTTATAATGGTGGACGACCAAATATTTATTGGTAATAATAAAAAGGTTGTAGAGGCTGCTCAAAAAGCCATTCATTCGTGAATAAACGTCTACTAGCAATAATCGCTGCAATTGGAGCCACCACTATTTATGGTATCAACCATACCATTGCAAAAGGTATAATGCCACATTACGTACAACCTTTTGGTTTTATTATTTTAAGGGTTCTAGGTGCTGCAATTTTATTTTGGCTCATATCTCCTTTTGGCCCAAAGGAGAAAATTGATCGCAAAGATTATGTAAGAATGATTGTTTGCGCTTTTTTGGGTATGGGTTTAAATATGCTTGTTTTCTTTAAAGGCCTGTCACTTTCTACACCTATAAATAGCGCTGTTTTAATTACCACTACTCCAATCATCGTACTTGTTTTATCTGCAGTAATTCTAAAGGAAAAAATTTCAAGCAGAAAGATATTAGGCATCGGAATAGGTTTATTTGGAGCTTTAGGCCTTATTCTATATGGGTCAGAAGTGCGCCAAGATGCACCTAATATACCGATGGGAAATTTTCTTATTTTTCTTAATTCTATGTTTTATGGCTCCTATTTAGTAGTCGTAAAAGCACTTATTACGAAATATCACCCGTTTACATTTATGAAGTGGTTATTCTCATTAGGTGTCCTTATCTGTTTACCATTCGGGCTAGAAGAATTTATGCAGATAGAATGGAGCACCCTGCCATTTGAAGCTTATCGTGGAATCGCTTTTGTGATTTTAGGAACCACATTCTGCACTTATCTATTTAACATTTTTGCATTAACCCAACTAAAGGCTTCAACACTTAGTGCTTTCGTTTATGTTCAACCATTAGTAGGCATTGGGTATGCTATATTTACCGGTCAAGACAACCTCACCTTAGTAAAAATCGTTGCAGCATGTTTTGTGCTGGTCGGCGTTTATCTCGCTAGTAGAAAACCAAATCGATTTTATCAAAAATCAAAATAATACAAGCCTATAGAATAAATCTTGATAAACTATATATGTGATTTTCTTGCGTTTTCAAGATGTGTTTGTATTGCCCTAACTGCCATCTCTTCATCTCTATGATGCATTGCCGAAACTAAATCTAAATGCTCTTGCATTATTAATTTCAACGGCCTCACGAGACCTACAAGGTCCATGAACGGTAATATTTTCGCAGTCTTAAACAATTCATACAATATTCTATTCCCACAATTTTTGGCAATATACTCGTGAAAATATCTGTCTATTTTATGAAAAACATATGCGTTTTGGGGCCCATTTTCGAACGGAACTAACAGATTTCGTAAATCGTCAATTCTCGACTGCGAGGCATTACGCGTAAATAATTTTACCGTCATTGTCTCTATAGCGATTCTGCAATCGAACATTTCAGAAATATCCTGTTCACCCAGCTCACGAACTGTTAAGCCATTAGTAAGCGTTCCAACTAGTAAAGATTCTTCTTGTAATTGAAGCAATACCACTGGGATCGTATCATCTTTTATATTAAGTGTATGTGATAACCTATGCTCTGTGATTAACTGACCAGGTGCCAATTTCTTGGTAACAATCAATTTCTTCACTTTCCCGTATGTCTCTAGAAATAATTCTTCTGGCAAGCTGACCATATCGTAAATATACTAAAATAGCGTTATCAAAAAATAATTAAAATACTATTCAGGTTTCAATTACAATTCAGTCATTAAATACCAATAGTAAACCTATAAGTTTTTAGGAAGTCTCGCAAATTTTCGTGAATCTTCTTTGGTTAAAACCCTAAACCCCTCCGCTTTTTCTACACTACTAAACGCTACTAATAACTCATTGGTTAAGCCAGTTAATTTTCTGGCTTTTAAATCCATCCATGCACCCATCATCTCGCAACGCGCAATGTTCTCCCCTTTATGATTATAAAAGTTATGATGAAATTCAAAAAATTTAGCATCCTCGCTCATACCCATAATCTCTAAAGAAACCTTAATCGGTTTTCCAGGAAAAGCCTCTTTAAAGTAATATACATGCTCATAAAAAACCACTGGTCCAATTTCATGGGTTGCCATTGTTCTATGATCAAAACCAAGCTGTAGCAAATATGCCATACGGGTATGGCTCATAAAATTAATGTATGCAGAATTCGCCAAATGACGATTTGCATCAACATCACTCCATCTTATCTCAAAATCCTTCAAATACATATTTATTTATTTTTGCTATGCATGCATAATACCCGATAAAAATAACATAGTTTTGAAACCTAAGGAATAAAGAACATGGTTTTTTATACTTATTTTTAATTCGAGTCGAAATAATTTACTTCAGTATGTCAAATAAACCAGCTTTCATTAAAAAATTATCATTACCCATAGTAGCAGCACCCATGTTTTTAATATCGGGACCACAATTGGTAATTGAATGCTGTAAAAATGGTATTGTTGGAACTTTTCCTGCTTTAAACCAACGTACGAGTGAAGGTTTTGAAGAATGGTTAATTGAAATAAAATCTAACTTAACAGAATTTGAAGAGCAAACTGGTAAAAAAGCGGCACCATTTGGCGTTAATTTAATTGTACACCCTACAAACCCAAGGTTAGAGGCAGATGTTAAGTTATGTGTCAAACACAAAGTTCCATTAATAATTACCTCATTAGGTGCGGTGTCTGAAGTTGTCGATGCCATTCATAGTTATGGCGGACTAGTTTTTCACGATGTTATTAAAAAACGCCATGCAGAAAAAGCTGCCGAGGCCGGTGTAGATGGATTAATTCTAGTAGCTGCAGGAGCTGGTGGTCATGCAGGTACAATAAACCCAATGACTTTAGTTGCGGAAATAAAGAAATTCTTTCATAAAACTATTTTGCTATCTGGATGTATCAGTACTGGAAGAGATATTGCATCAGCATTACAAATGGGTGCAGATTTAGCATATATGGGTACTCGTTTCATTAATACTAATGAAAGTAAGGCTACATTAGAATATCGCCAGATGATTATTGATGCAGGCGCTAGCGATGTTGTTTACACTGCTGCAATTTCAGGAGTTCATGCGAATTTTCTAGGAGCTAGTTTAAAAGCTGCCGGAATTACCGAAGAGGACCTTAAAAAAGACCGTAAAATTGATTTTGGCAAAGAGCTAGATACCGAGGCAAAAGCATGGAAAACTATTTGGTCAGCAGGCCAAGGCTCTGCACTTATATCAGATAGCTTGCCTGTAGCCGAGTTGGTATCGCATTTAAAGTCAGAATTTAAAGAGGCTGTAGAAGAACAGATTAAGGTTCTTGAAATCTACCCAAAATAAAAACTTAAAATCCTGTTTTAGTGCCTTCGAAATATTTTAAAATATAGATTGATTACTCACTATTTCATAAAATATCTTAAAAATTCTAATGCCTTTACTTAACTCGTCATACAATCCGCCACTTTTTTTCAAAAACGGACATTTGTCTACGATATATTCCGGATTAGTTCGAAAAATAGAGCATCTAGAACAATTAAGATTACGGCTAACCCTACCCGACACTGATTTTTTAGATTTAGATTGGAGTTATTCTAAAACTCCTTCCAAAAAAATAGTACTTATTATACATGGCCTTGAAGGAAGTTCTAAACGTGCTTATATACAAGGTAGCGCCAAAGCATTAACTGAATCGGGCTTCGATGTCTGTGCTATTAATCTTAGGGGTTGCAGTGGTTCAATGAATAATTTGTATCGATCATACCATTCTGGCGCTACTGAAGATTTACAATCTGTAATTGACCATGTGCTTCAATTAGATAAATACTCCTCTATATTTCTACACGGATTTAGTCTAGGCGGCAATCTGTTACTAAAGTATTTAGGTGAAGAGCGTATACTGCCTAAAGAAATTAAAGGTGCAGTAGCTATTTCTGTACCCTGTCAATTGGCAGATTCACTTGATCAGTTATTACAATTTAAAAATTTTCTATACGCAAGAAGATTTAAGGGTAATTTAGTTGAAAAACTTAAGCTGAAAAAACAGTCATATCCAGACATGATATCAGATTTGGATATTGACCAAATAAAAACATTGAAAGATTTTGACGATATTTATACGAGCAGAGCACATGGATTTGAAGATGCTATGGATTATTATGCGCAGTGTAGTAGTCTTCAATTTTTAAACACTATTGAGATACCCACTTTATTAATTAACGCTGAAAACGATTCCTTTTTAGGAGATGAATGTTACCCTGTTGATATTGCCAAACTACATAAAACCTTGTTTTTAGAAGTGCCAAAATACGGTGGGCATGTAGGTTTTTATGGTCCTGACAATTTCACTTATACTGAGCGTCGTACTTTAGAGTTTATTTCAAATTGTAATTAATCTAAGTTCACCATTTTAAAAAAACAATGTATCGTTATACTATTGTTAAAAAATCACTTTAAAGTTAAATTGCACTTTATTATAGGATAGCGCTACACTTAAAAATTCATATCTTAGTACTTCAATTGACTCACCATAATTAAATTATATAGACGTATGCGTAAATTATTCACTTTATTAGCCATTAGCACGATGATTATCAGTTGTGGCGAGAAGAAAGAAGAGAAAAAAGAAGGTTTTGAAATGAACAGAACCAAAAAAGAAGTTAAAGCTGAAACAGTGAATGAAGGTGTACCTGTTGACCTTAATAATAAAGGAGTAGGTCCAATTACCAGTGTAAAATTTGACAACGTAATTAATGAAGAAATGGCTGCCGCAGGTAAAGAAAAGTTTCAAGCAATATGTACTGCCTGTCATATGGCCGAGCAACGTATGATTGGGCCAGCATTAAAAGGTGTTTACGAACGTAGAAGTCCTGAATGGGTTATGAATATGATTATCAACCCAGATAAAATGTTGAAGGAAGATCCCATTGCAAAAGCATTGTTGAAAGAATATAATAATGCCATAATGCTAAATCAGAATTTAAAAGAAGAAGACGCTCGTAATTTAGCAGAATACTTACGAACACTCTAAGCTAATTCATATACTTAATAAAAAAACCCTTTCAACAAATTGAAAGGGTTTTTTGGTTAGTAAAACCTATTTGTTCTTTGATTTAGCACTTAAAATCAATCTTTTAATTTTATTGTCAAATCGTATAAGTAAGCAAATTATGTTATGTAGGGTTCACCTTGTTTTTACGACCAAGAAAATATAATTTGAAATGAAAAATATAATGCAAAACGACAAAATAAAAATTGATATAGTTTCTGATGTTGCATGCCCTTGGTGTTATGTTGGTAAAAAAAGATTAGAAAAAGCAATTAAAAAATGGGATGGTATTCCTGTAGAAATAGAATGGCACCCATTTCAATTAGATTCTAATATCCCAAAAGAAGGTTTGGATAGAGATACGTATTTAACCAATAAATTCGGAAGTTTAGAAGGCCCTCTAGAAATGACAAAACGTTTAGAAGAAAGTGGAAGGGAAGAAGGTATAAATTTTAACTTCGGACAAGAATGGCTTGCTGTCAATACACTAGAACTGCATCAACTATTGCATATAGCTGGCGAGGAAGGATTTAAAGACAACTTGAAAGAGCGTTTTATGAAAGCTTATTTTGATGAAAACCTGCACTTAAATTCTATTGAGGTATTAAGCTCAATAATGGCTGAATATGATTGGTCTACTGAAAAAACAAAACAAGTTTTAGATGATGACAGCATCGCTTATGCCGTTAAACAAGAGATTGCTCATTATCAACAACGTGGCGTCAACAGCGTGCCTTTTTTCATAATTAATGATACGTATGGTATTAGTGGCGCACAACCAGCATCAGTATTTTTAGAAGCATTTCAACAAGTATCACCATTAAATATCATTAGTGAAGGTGATAGTTGTGATCCAACAACTGGGGTTTGTTAATTTCACTTTAGAAATAGTATAAGTTATTCGATATTAAATTTTAAAAACCAAGAACTATGAAATCATCATTTTCTGAAATAATAAAAGGAGAAACACCTGTACTAGTTGATTTTTTTGCTGACTGGTGTGGGCCATGTAAATCATTGGCTCCAATACTTAAGGACGTAAAAAGTGATTTAGGTGATTCAATAAAAGTCATTAAAATAGACGTTGATAAGAACCAAGCATTAGCCACACAATATCAGGTAAGAGGTGTGCCTACTATGATTTTGTTCAAAAACGGCAAACAAGTTTGGCGACAATCCGGTGTAGTGCCCAAGCATGACCTTTTACAGGTTATTAAAACTTCTTAATAAAATTTTAAACAAACTGGACTAGGCAAATCAACCTGGCTAACGAAACTCAAAGTA
>CAXBIJ010000077.1:0-12775 GCA_963975675.1 uncultured Maribacter sp.
ACTTATTTGCCATTTGTTGTGATAATTTGGCATCATAAAGCATTACAGGAACTATCGCAGAGTCTCCATCGACAATATCGAAGCCTGCTTTTTTAATACCTTTTTTAAAGTACGCTGTATTTTCTTGTAATTTATCGCGTAATGAAGTATCGTTTTCTAACATATCAAAAACCTTAATAGATGCACCAACTATAGCTGGCGCCAAAGAATTTGAAAATAAATAGGGTCTTGATCGCTGTCTCAGTAGTGTAATGATTTCCTTTTTTCCAGTTGTATAACCACCCATTGCACCACCTAAAGCTTTGCCTAAGGTACCGGTTATAATGTCTATCCTACCCATAACTCCTTTTTCTTCTAGGGTGCCTTTTCCTTTATCACCAATAAAACCTGCTGCATGGCATTCATCTATCATCACTAATGCATCGTATTTATCCGCCAAATCACATATTTTATCTAATGGGGCTACAATACCATCCATAGAGAATACACCGTCAGTTACGATGATTTTAAATCTAGCTCCATCTTCATTGGCTTTCTTAAGTTGCTCCTCAAGGTCTTTCATATCGCTATTTGCGTAACGATATCGTTTAGCCTTACATAACCGTACACCATCTATTATAGAAGCATGGTTTAAAGAATCAGATATTATTGCATCTTCAGCAGATAGTAAAGGTTCAAAAACACCTCCATTAGCATCGAATGCCGCTGCATATAATATGGTGTCTTCTGTTTCGTAAAAATGGGCTATTTTTTTCTCAAGGGTTTTGTGAATGTCTTGTGTGCCACATATAAATCTTACTGAAGACATTCCAAAACCATGGGTATCCATAGCATCCTTAGCTGCTTGTATTACATCTGGGTGAGATGAAAGGCCTAAGTAGTTATTAGCGCAAAAGTTAATAACCTCTTGCCCAGTGTTAATTTTAATGACAGCATCTTGTGGCGAAATTATTATTCTTTCTTCCTTAAAAAGACCGTCATTTTTAATGGATTCAATTTCTTGCTGTAAGTGTTCTTTTATTTTTCCGTACATAATTAATTATATATATATTCTAATTGTATTTCTGTATTAATATACACAATGATTTTGTGGTCTATTATATATCCCATATTTGAAAAACTTTCGGCATAGGTATTCAGTTGATTGCGATATTTAGCGTTACGTTCACCTGTTTTATAATCAATTATGGTCGCATGATTACCTTTAAGAACAACTCTGTCTGGTCTTTGAATAGTTCCATTTACCATTAATAAATCTCGTTCATTTAAAACTTCAAAACCAGTTTCGTAAAAATTATTTAAATCTTGATGATAAATAACTCTTTTGACGATAGCTTTTATTTCTTCCTTTTCCTGCTCCTTAATGAAACCTTTTTGAATTCCCATTCGAAGAGCTCTTTCTAAATCGGCTGTTGTGTAAATAGCTCCTAATATGGTATGAATCACATTTCCTTGATTAATGGCAACGTCTAAACCTTCATCCCATAAAATACCAGATAAAGCTATAATTTTAAAATCAGGTCGATCTTTGTTGGTATATATATAAGGTATATTTTTTTTAATAGTGTTTGAGACGTGTTTTGTGTCAACACTTTTTAATTCGCCAAAATCATATTCCAATTTGTCTTGTGCGTATAGGTCTTTGCTCTTTAAAAAATGGATAAACAAGCCTGAATAATAGTTTGAATTATGATCACCTTTTCTATCAAGATAATTTGAGCTTATTATAAATAATGCATTTACAGCTCTTGTGAGTACTACATATAAAAGGTTAAAAGTGTCTAACTGTAATTTTTGATGATCTAGGTCGTATAGTATTGATTCAAGCTCACCATATTCTTGTACTTCTTGTTTTTTATTAATCAACACTTCTGAAAACCCTAGAAATTCTTCCTTATCTACCGGAAGCCATAATTTAGGATCAATTTCTTCAAATATATTAGAATTGGCATACGGAAATATAACTACGGGAAATTCTAAACCTTTAGATTTATGAATAGTCATAATCTGTACAGAATCTAAATTTTCTGGAGTACTGATGCTTGATGAATTTCCTTTTTTATCCCAATAGTCCAAAAACGATTGCATATCTGAACCATATTTTTGCTCAACATCAAAAACCAAATCCATAAATGCAGATAGATGTGCGTCTGAATTGGGTATAAGATTAAAGATTTTTATGGCATAAGCCAGACCGTCATAAACAGAGGCCTGTCGCAATTTTGAGGAATTAAAGCCATATTCTTCAAGTAAGTGGGTGTCAAGATGGTTTAAATTGTTGAAAATATATGCATGCCTATCTTCCTTTTCTTCAGATAAAAAATTTAGTATTTCAAATCGAATCTCTAGCTCAGTTGGCTGAACCATGTATCGTATTAATTGAACAAGAAAAATAGCTTTCGGGCTTCCACTTAATAATAAAGAGTCTGAAGAAACTACGGGTATTTCATTTTGCATAAGAAAATTAGCTAGTAATAAGCCATGCTTCTTTTTTCTAATAATAATACAGATATCACTAAAGGTAAACCCTTGAGCTAAGCATTTGTTGATAGCCGCTAAGGTTTCTAAAGCATATTGCTCATCACTCTCTTCTTCTATTAATGATAGGTTTACATACCCACCATCGTTTTGGTTTACTTCCTGTTGATTGCCAATTTTAAAAAACTCTTGATACATCGTGTTTTCTAAAAACGGACTAATACTTTGAAAAAAGCTATTGTTAAATTTTATGATTTCGGCGTAGCTTCTATAGTTTTTAGGTAGAGTGACTAGCTCAGATTCTATAGTGAACGGGTGCTTTTGTTGTGTTGCTAAATCAAGAAATTGTTCTGCCTTACCGCCACGCCATCTGTAGATAGCTTGTTTAGGGTCGCCTACCAAAAATAATGACCCTGTATCACCAAGTTCATCTTCGCCTTCCATGGCATTACCGATTAATGGAATAAGGTTTTCCCATTGCATCTGCGAAGTGTCTTGAAACTCATCTATAAAATAATGCCTGTATTTTTCACCGAGTCGTTCGTAAATAAATGGTGCCGGCTGATCTTTAATCTCTTTTGCTATCAAGGTGTTAAATTCAGATATAGATAGCTGGTCTTTTTCTTCCTGAATTATTTTTAATTCTTTTTGAATGGCATTTAAAAGAGCGAAAGGAACGATATTTCTATTAATATTGGAAAATAGGCCTCTTTTGTAAATCAGATGCTTTATGTTTTGATACTTATGAAGCAATTGTTGAGAAAGTTCTAGAGGGGCATTTTTTATGGTTGCTTTTAATATTTTACCATCAATTAAATTTTCTTCAAGTTTATTATTATAGAGTACAGTAGGGTTGAAATTACCATCCTTTATTTTTTTAAAATGATTTGGTAAAGTTTCCCTAGGAAAGTCTTTGAATTCGACCCCGTGATGAATGATAATATCTAAGGAGGAAAAGGCTAGCTCAATAATCTTCTTTTCTACTATTTTTGTCTGTGACTTTAGATGACTTTGTAGTTTTAAGAAATCTCCAAGTTCTACATCCTTTAAGTGCTTAAGATGCTCTGCGTTATTTTCGTCGAAGATAAGCTTGCCAATTTTTAATAGGTCAAAGCCAATATCCCAACTTCTATCATCTTCTATTTTTTCAAGTGCAAAATCTAAAAGTACTTTGGTAAATTCAAGATCTTCGCCTGCTTTTCCGATGACTCTTTCAACAGCTTCCTGTAATAATAGGTCAACGTCTAATACCACTTCAAAATTTTGTGGAATTTTTAAGTCCTTCGCAAAGGTTCTAATAAGCCTATGTGTAAATTTATCAATGGTAGAAATATCAAAAAATGCGTAGTTGTGTAGTATTTGTTTTAATCTAAGTTTACTTAAAGATGGTAGTTCTTCAAAGGTAAAAGAGGTCTCATGAATAATATCATTAAATAAAGGAGAAGCTTCTTTAATTGAAGTGGTCTTAGAAAATTCGAACAGGCTATTTAAAATACGATGCTTCATCTCATTTACCGCTTTATTGGTAAATGTTATAGCTAAGATTTTTTTAAAATTTTGAGGAGATGCTAGTATAATTTTTAAGTATACTTTAGCAAGGGCATAGGTTTTGCCGGATCCTGCAGAAGCATTATATATGGTAAAAGAATTACTAGACACTTCTTTTTACCGCAAATTAAGGATTCCTGTACAGTTCTTAACAAATTATTAGATGAATATAAATGTTAAAACTCGTAACTTTGAAAGACAATTAATATTAATTTAAAAACAAACAAATTATGGCTTTTCAACTACCGAATTTGCCTTACGCATATGATGCTCTTGAGCCACATATAGATGCAAGGACAATGGAAATACATCATACAAAACATCATAACGGATATACTGCTAAGTTAAATGCCGCTATCGAGGGTACTAAACTTGAAGGTAAATCAATTGAAGATATCTTAACCGGTTTAGATATGAATAATGGTGCTGTTAGAAATAATGGTGGTGGTTTTTATAACCATTCATTATTTTGGACAATTTTATCTCCAAATGGCGGAGGTAAGCCAAGTGGAGAGTTGGCTAAGGCTATTGATACTGCTTTTGGTTCTTTTGACGCTTTTAAAGAAAAGTTTACTACTGCAGCAGGAACTAGATTTGGTTCTGGTTGGGCATGGTTGTGTGTTCATAAAGGTGGTAAAGTAGAAGTTTGTTCTACACCAAATCAAGATAACTCACTTATGCCTGGTGTAGGATGCGGTGGTCACCCAATTTTAGGTTTAGATGTATGGGAACATGCTTACTACCTAAATTATCAAAACAAAAGGCCTGATTATATTGAAGCATTTTTCAATATTATTAATTGGGATGAGGTATCAAAACTTTATGCTAGTAATAAATAGTATTTAGAAGACAAGTAACTTACGGTCTTTGTAGGAAACCGCTTAAGAAATAATCTTAGGTGGTTTTTTTGGTTTAAAATAGAAAAGGGCGGAGAAGTCTCCACCCTTTTCGTCCCAAATCTTACCATAAACTTAACCTACTTATGCTATGGCAGGACTAAATTACTGGTATTGAGTAAATAAAAAAAGAAATTTTAAGAAAAAAAATAACTTTTATTTAGTAAAAGTTGAATTTCACGCAGTTATTTGGACAGCTTTTGTTTAGGTAGATAAACCGATTGTTATAAAATAAAAAGACGGAGCATAGCCCCGTCTTTTCCCCAAATCTTACCATGAACTTAACCTACTTATGCTATGGTGCTGCTAATATATAGGTAGTTGATGTTTTAAAGCAAGCTTTCCGTTGAACTTCCTGAACAATGGTTGTAATGCAATAGGGTGGTTTTTAAGTATTTTTTTTAGGAACAAAGAAGCTAAATTGAAATAAAATAAAAAGACGGAGCATAGCCCCGTCTTTTCCCCAAATCTTACCATGAACTTAACCTACTTATGCTATGGTTCTTCAAAAGTAACGTTACGTATTAAGAATGTAAAAGGTATTTGTTAAACTTCCTGTAATAACGTTTAAAAGGGCAATTAGGAGAATTTTTTAAAGAAGTGCTAATTTTCGAAAAGGAATTCAATAAAAAAGGTGGAGAAATCTCCACCTTTTTTGCCCCAAATCTTACCATGAACTTAACCTACTTATGCTATGGTAACTTTAAATGTAAAGCTGGATAGTTCATTTCGATTATTCTATCGATGAAATACATTTTTTGACGATGAAATACAGGAAGTCTATGCATTTCATCGAAAATTTATTTAGTACGCTCGTTCGTTATTTCCTTCATAAAAATTAATAAAAGCTTTGTTTACAACTCTATTTCCACCAGGTGTAGGGTAGTTGCCAGTAAAATACCAATCTCCTAAATTTTTAGGACAAGCTTCGTGTAAGTTTTCTATTGTTTGATAAATGATAGATACTTCTGCATTAATGCCTTCTGGACTTAAAAGTTCTCCAGTTTTTTTAGAAATCTGTTTTGCAGTAAAAGGTGCATAGAAATCTTTAACGTAATTAATGACTTCTTTATCCTTGGTGTTTACCTGAGTTAAACATTTATTATAAATTTCTTTTACAATGTGCATTGAATTATGATCTTCATGTAATGCTAATGCTGCTTTAAATGCAATAAAGTCCTCTAATTTAGCCATATCAATACCATAACAATCTGGATACCTTATTTGAGGTGCAGATGAAACAACTATTATTTTTTTTGGTGATAGTCGGTCCAATATTCTTAAAATACTTTTTTTAAGTGTGGTACCTCTTACAATACTGTCATCTATAATTACAAGATTATCACCTTCATTGACAGAACCATACGATATATCATACACGTGAGCAACAAGGTCATCTCTACTGCTATCTTGAGTTATGAAGGTTCGTAGTTTGGCATCTTTAATAGCTACTTTTTCAATTCGAGGACGAACATCTAAAATTTCGTGCAATTGCTCGCCAGTTATTTTTGGACCTAATTCTAGTATTTGTTCTTCTTTTTTCTTGTTCAAATAGTTTTGTGCCTCTTTTACCATTCCGTAAAAAGACGTTTCAGCTGTATTTGGGATATATGAGAATACCGTATTCTTGATATCTTCATCGATTGCTTCTAGAATTTGAGGAAAAACCAATTTACCTAAAGCTTTTCTCTCCTGATAAATTTCTTTATCACTACCTCTAGAGAAATAGATGCGTTCAAAAGAACATGCTTTTCGCTCTTTCGGTTCTAGAATTTGTTTAATGGCACTAGTTCCATTTTTCTTAATGATAATAGCTGCCCCTGGATCAAGTTCTTTTACTTCCTCATAAGGCACGTTGAATACTGTTTGTATGGCGGGTCTTTCTGATGCAATCACGACTACTTCATCGTCTCTATAGTAATAGGCAGGTCTTATTCCGCTAGGATCTCGTAATACGAAGGCATCGCCATGACCTAATAAACCAGCCATCGCATAACCACCATCAAAATTTTTTGCAGCCCTTCTTAAAATTTTTGCAACTTTTAATCGATCTGCAATAATTGGTGATGCCTGTTGTTTGGTATATCCTTCTTTTTTTATTTGCTTGTAAAGTTTTGCAACTGCGTCATCTAAGAAATGACCAATTTTTTCCATTACAGTAACGGTATCGGCCATTTCTTTAGGGTGTTGCCCTATTTGAACCAAATTATCGAAAAGTTCGTGAACGTTGGTCATGTTGAAATTACCAGCAACAATAAGGTTACGGTGCATCCAGTTATTTTGTCTAATAAAGGGGTGAACACTTTCTATGCTATTTTTTCCAAAAGTTCCATAACGTACGTGACCAAGAAGTAATTCACCTATATAAGGTATGTTTTTTTTCTGAAGGGCAACATTGTCTTCGTATTCAGGATGTTCTTTTAACTCCCTATTTATACGGTCATTAATTTGCGCAAAAATATCCTGTATAGGTTGCTGCTCACATGAACGTACACGGCTCATATATCGTTCGCCTGCTTTTACATCTAATTTAATACTTGCAAAACCTGCACCATCTTGACCTCGATTGTGCTGCTTTTCCATCATTAAATACATTTTATTTACACCATAAAATGCTGTTCCATACTTTTCCTTGTAATACTCTAATGGCTTTAATAGCCGTATTACAGAAATACCACATTCATGCTTAATAGCGTCACTCATTACGTCTTGGTATTAAAAAAACCCCAATAATTTGGGGCTAGGGGTTTATTGTAATTCGATATCAAACTGGGTCAGTCTTTTAAACTGATGCAGTCTTTCCTTAATCTCTTTATGATTTAATTTGAGCATTCTTTCCGTGCCAAATTTTTCAACACTGAACGAAGCCAAATTAGACCCATGTATAACAGCCTTTTTCATGTTTTCAAAAGAACTATCATTACTTGCAGCTAAATATCCTGCAAATCCTCCAGCGAATGTATCACCAGCACCAGTAGGGTCAAAAACTTCCTCTAAAGGTAGTGCAGGGGCGAAAAATATTTGGTCTTCATGAAATAATAAAGCACCATGTTCTCCTTTTTTTATAACCACATACTTAGGTCCCATTGTAAATATCTTTTGAGCAGCTTTAACCAAAGAGTACTCTCCAGTCAACTGTCTGGCTTCTGCATCATTAATAGTTAAAACATCTATATGTTTAATAACCTCCAATAATTCATCTAAAGCATTGTCCATCCAAAAATTCATGGTGTCCAAGATGATAAGTTTTGGTCGTTTTTTTAATTGATTAATTACACTTTGTTGTACGATAGGGTGAAGATTACCTAACATAACAACATCGGCATCATTGTAACTTTCTGGAACTACAGGTTTAAAGTCTGCCAGCACATTTAATTCTGTTGCTAAAGTATCTCGCGTATTTAAATCATTATGATATAGTCCTTTCCAAAAGAATGTTTTACCACCTTTTACAATTTCTAGGGCTGAAATATCGATTTTTCTATCGGTCAATAAATCTAAATATTTTTGAGGAAAATCATCACCTACAACAGAGATAATGGCCGAATCTACATCAAATTGTGAAGCAGCCAAACCAATAAAGGTTGCAGCACCGCCTAATATCTTATCTGTTTTACCAAAAGGTGTTTCAATGGCGTCAAATGCGACAGTTCCTACTATTAAAAGTTTGCCCATAAAAATGAAAAATTTTAAGCTGCAAATATAAGGATTTGAAAGGCCAATTAAAACGGTTTAACGATTACTGAAAGGAATAATTGTTAAAAGGGTGTTTAGAAAATAAAATGTCAATTATTTTCTACCAAAATCAGCAGGTATTTCCCCCCAAGCCTTAGTTTCCCATTTTACGATAGGGGTGTTGTATGTATTATTTTTTAGCCATTCTACTGCTCTACGTATAAGTACGAACAAGTCTTTATTTTTAGCTGATTCTGCTAGTTTGGTGTTGCAGTTTTTTTTACGAACCCAGCTCATAGCAGTTCTCGAATCGGTATAAATAATTCGGCCACTGTTACGTTCCTTTAAATAGGCAAGACCGTGTACAAGCCCCAAAAATTCACCAATATTATTAGTGCCCTGAGGAAAAGGGCCTTGTTTGAATAATTTTTTACCAGTTTTAGTATCAACACCTTGGTACTCCATTACACCTGGGTTTCCACTAGATGCGGCATCTACTGAAATTGAATGGTAATTAGGTAAACCTATTTTTAGGAGCTCTTCTTTTGACAATGAAGATGTTTCTTTTTTCTTTCCTTTATAGTCATCATAATTACCATTGAAAGCTTTTTGGGCAATAGTAAAGCTTTCAAAAGATTTATATTCTGCACCGGCATAACCAGTAATGGCAGCTTTGCATGTTTTCCAAGAATCATAGATTCCTGGTTTTTTGCCTTTCCAGACTACATAAAACTTTCCTTTTTTGGCCATTACTTTTTAAATAATAGATGGTCAATAACTTTTGGGAAAAACTCGTATTCTAATTGATGTACTTTAGAGGCGATATCCTCAGCGGTATCCTTGGGGTCAATAGTAGTTTTTTCTTGTTGAATTATGGCGCCTTCATCATAGTGTGCATTAACATAATGTATGGTAATGCCAGTTTCAAGATCTTTATTTTCTAATACTGCGTTGTGAACATTCATGCCATACATGCCTTTACCACCATATTTTGGAAGTAATGCAGGATGTATATTAATAATTTTATATGGAAAAGCATTGGTTATAGATTCAGGTATTTTCCAAAGAAATCCTGCTAACACAATAAGATCAGGGTTAAGTGACTGCAACATTTTTAAAACAAAATCGCTTTTTGAAAATGCCTGTCGGTTAAAATAAAGAGCATTTATTTCAAGTCTATTACAACGTTCAATGACTTTGGCATCGCTTTTGTTAGTTAATACACAGGATATAGTAACGTCCTTTCGTAATTTAAAATAGTTGGCAATGTTTTCAACATTCGACCCAGAACCTGAGGCAAAAAGAATAATTTGTTTGGTTTTCAATAGAAATGGTCTTTAAAAGAGGGCAAACAACGATTTAAGTTCGGAACAAAAATAGTAAACAAGAAGCTTGTCAGGATTTAGAAAAAACGATTATCATTTATAGTTCTATTAACTCACCTCTTTAAATACCCTTTTTCAACGTTACCGAAATAAAATATTAATATGGTAAAATTACAGCACTTGTATTTAATTTTATTAAATTACAATACATTTTAACGACAATTAGTGTAATTAAACCAAAGTTTTTTATTTTTGCCAACAATTTAAATTTTTAAAACAAATATTATTATGTCAGACATTGCATCAAGAGTTAAAGCTATCATCGTTGATAAATTAGGAGTTGATGAAAACGAAGTGGTAACGGAAGCTAGCTTTACTAACGATTTAGGCGCAGATTCATTGGATACAGTAGAGTTGATAATGGAATTCGAAAAAGAATTTGATATTCAAATTCCAGACGATCAAGCCGAAAATATCGCAACTGTTGGTCAAGCCATCAGCTATATAGAAGAAGCGAAGTAAAATCATGTATTCTTAAATAGAATTCAAATTATCCATGTGGTAAATGCTCCGCATGGATAATTTTTTTTAATTTACGCTTGGTTTAGATTTAAACAAATAAGAAGTTAAATGCAGTTAAAGCGAGTTGTAGTTACAGGTTTGGGGGCACTTACCCCAATAGGTAATAATATAGAGGAATATTGGGATGCATTAGTTAGCGGTAAAAGCGGCTCTGCACCCATAACCTATTACGATACAGAAAAGTTCAAAGTTAAATTCGCATGTGAGCTGAAGAATTACAGCACCGACGATCATTTTGACAGAAAGGAAGGCCGAAAGCTTGATAGATTTGCGCAATATGCACTTGTATCATCTGACGAAGCTATTCTTGATTCTAAATTAGATTTAGATAAAGTCGATAAATTTCGTGTTGGAGTTATTTGGGGAGCAGGAATTGGAGGTTTAGAAACTTTTCAGAATGAAGTAATGAATTTTGCTAATGGAGACGGTACTCCTAGATTCAACCCATTCTTTATTCCAAAGATGATTGCAGATATTGCACCAGGAAATATTTCCATAAAACATGGTTTTATGGGGCCTAATTATACGACTGTTTCTGCTTGTGCTTCTTCGGCCAATGCAATGATAGATGCCTTAAACTACATACGTTTAGGACATTGCGATGTCATTGTAACAGGAGGTAGTGAAGCTGCAGTTACAATTGCAGGTATGGGTGGTTTCGGAGCAATGCACGCTTTATCTACTAGAAATGAAAGTCCGGAAACCGCTTCAAGACCTTTTGATGCAACCAGAGATGGTTTCGTTTTAGGTGAAGGCGCTGGCGCATTGGTTCTAGAAGAATATGAACATGCAATTGCCAGAGGAGCAAAGATATATGCTGAAGTAGCTGGTGGCGGTATGTCAAGTGATGCTTATCATATGACAGCACCTCACCCTGATGGAATCGGAGTGGTAAGAGTAATGGAGAACTGTTTAAGAGATGCTGGTCTATCTATAGAAGATGTAGATGCCATAAATACTCACGGTACTTCTACACCACTTGGTGATGTAGCAGAATTAAAAGCGATTACTAAAGTATTTGGTGAGCACGCAAAAAATATAAACATCAATTCTACCAAATCTATGACAGGGCATTTATTGGGTGCTGCTGGGGCTATTGAAGCCATTGCCTCAATATTGGCTATGGAGCATGGTATAGTGCCGCCAACAATAAATCATACTACGGTAGATGAAAATATTGATCCAACTTTAAATCTTACTTTGAACAAAGCTCAAAAACGAGATGTTAAAGTGGCGATGAGTAATACATTTGGTTTTGGTGGCCATAATGCATGTGTGGTTTTTAAAAAATTAGATTAATAATTTTATGTCTTTTCCCACAAACTTATTTAATTCCCATCCTAAAGAGGATGGGGATTTTTTTTGGGGGATTACCAAAATTTTAGGATTTAAACCCAAAACATTGTCATTCTATAAAAAGGCCTTTTTACATAGGTCAATGAATAAAAAGGACGATAAGGGAAATGCTATGAATTATGAGCGATTAGAATTCTTAGGCGATTCTATGTTGGGTACTATTATTTCAAAACATCTTTATAATGAAGTGCCTGAGGGTGATGAAGGTTATCTTACTAAAATGCGTTCTAAAATAGTAAGTAGAGAGCATCTTAATGAGCTTGGTAAAGATTTGGGGTTAATCAATTTTGTAGAGAGTAGAATTCCTAAATCACATTTTGGTCAAAACATTCATGGTAATGTTTTTGAAGCATTAGTAGGCGCAATTTATTTAGATAGAGGCTATAATTATTGTGATAAGTTCATTAAAAAGAGGGTAATTGATCCTTATGTTGATATTGAACAATTAGAGGGCAGGGTTATTAGCTATAAGAGTTTAGTAATTGAGTGGTGTCAAAAGCAAAAGAAAACTTTTGATTTCGATGTTTATGAAGATACAGGAAACGATGTTTTAAAACATTTTGCCGTTAAACTTTCTATTGGAGGTAATGTAGTGGCAAAAGCTAGGGCAACTTCAAAGAAAAAGGCAGAAGAGAGAGCTTCAAAAAGAGCATTTTTTGCACTTCAAGACAAAATGGAGAATTAATCTTCAACCAAAATCGTAAAATGCTAACATTTTAATAACCTTTATAGCATTTATATCAATTTATGATACTAGGCTTTAAAGCTTATTAGTTTTATATTTACGCTTTTCTTGGAGTATGGCGGCTATTTATAAAATAAATGATGATTTTTATGATGAATCTTTTATACTTATAGCGTTACATACTACTTTAGACGATTATGCTTTAGTCTATGGATTAAATCAAAGTTTAA
>CAXBIJ010000078.1:0-12756 GCA_963975675.1 uncultured Maribacter sp.
ATTTTAGATATGATATTTTGATACTCCATGCCAACACTTTCTATTTGAGTATAATCAGCTTCTAAATTTTTCTTTATTTCAATTAAGTACTTTTGTTCCTGCGCCCTTTCTTTTTTTCTTTCGTTCCAATTATTAATTTGAAGTGCAATCAAAATTCCAATAACAACCAATATAATTTCTCCAATCGCATAAAGCAGGTATTTACTGAACTTGTTTTCAGTCAGCATTTTTTGTCTGATTTTTCTAAAGAAGTTTATCATTGGTTATGGGTTGGTGCCGAGATCTCGGGATGAATCACAGCGTTTGGTAAAAGAGTAGTAGCGGAAAAAACAACTACTTTTTAGGTAATAAGATACTTAATTATAAACAAAAACGATTTCAGTTATACCCCAAGCTGCTTTTGCTTTTATATACTTTTGTTTTCTGTTTTATTATTATTTCAATTTATTTTCCACAAAGTACATTTCTATTTCGCCTTTGCCCTTAGCATCAATTTTTCCTCTGTTCTCAAAGGTAAATTCTGGATCGTCTTTTAGAAACGTATACGTGCCTTCAGATATATTTACCTTCCCAATTTTTCCACAGCTTTCCATACGTGATGCAGTGTTCACGGTGTCTCCCCAAATATCATATTGAAATTTCTTTACACCAACAATACCAGCCACTACAGGCCCTGTATGAATGCCTAAGCGCATCTTAAAGGACATTTCATTTAACTTATCTTTCATAACGATTCGGTTAGAAATAAAAGTCTGCATTTCTAAAGCGGCTAAAACTGTATTCTTAATAGAACCTTCAGAAGGTACAGGTAGTCCACCAGCAGCCATATAAGAATCTCCAATGGTCTTTATTTTTTCAATTCCGAATTTTTCGCAAATGTTATCAAAAGCCTTAAAACAAACATTGATTTCTTTAATAAGCTCTTTGGCCGATAACTTTTCGGAAGCTTGTGTAAACCCTTCAAAGTCAGTAAAGAGAATAGACGCTATGTCAAAATCTCTAGCATCTGCACTTCCTTTTGTTTTGAGTTCTTCTGCTATTTCTGAAGGAAGAATATTAAGCAATAAATTTTCAGACCGCTCCTTTTCTTTCTCGATAACGGCTTTAGATCTTTTTACATAATGCCATCTACTATAAAAGCCTCCTGCAAGCAATAAAAAGAAAATACCCGCCGCGAATGCTAAATTATTTTTTTTATCCTTTTTTTGTATTTCAATTTGATGTGCCAATTCTACTTTTAGATTATTTTCCACATTCACCAAGCTATCTGCCAATACTTCTTTAGCGAATTCCATTTGCTGCAACTCTTTAGAAGTTTCTTCTTTATGCAGGTTATCAATGAGCACCAACATTTGTTCGTGATATGCTAGGGCTTTATTTCCATTGCCGAGTGCTTTATAGGCATAGTATAGGCATTCGCATGCCTGTTTTTGTAAATCTATTGCCCCAATCTCTTCACTTAAATTAAGTGACCTTTGACAGTGGGTTATAGCGTTATTGTATATGCCCTGCTCTTTGTACAAAGTGCCAATATTGCCTAGCAAAGATGCAATACCTTGTTTATTCCCAATTTCTTCTCGAATTTTTAAGCTTTTCGAATAATAGTCCAAGGCTTTTGAGTAATTACCTTGCTTCTTATAATTAAGTCCAATATTGCCTAATGAATTGGCAATGCCTTGTTTATCTCCATTTTCTTGTTGAATTTTTAAGCTGCGTTCGTAATAGTCTAGGGCTTTTAGATAGTTGTTTTGTTCAGAATAAATAAGTCCGATATTACCTAGCGATAGTGCAACGCCTTCTATATTATCTATTTCTTCTTCGATTTTTAAACTGCGTTGATGATAGTCTAGGGCTTGAGGGTAATTACCTAGTCTTAAATATATATTGCCAATATTGTATAGCGATGCAGAAATGCCTTTTTTATCCCCGATTTCTTCTCGAATTTTTAAACTTTGCTGGTAAAAGTTCAATGCTTCAAGGTAATTTGCCTTTAACCAGAAACTTACGCCTTGGATATTGTATGCCTCTGCCTTTGCATTCAGGTATTTATTTGATTGAGAAAAGTTTAATAATTCTTCGGCCAAAATAAATGCGCTATCAGGTTTATCGAATAGAAAACCATCCCAAATATAGTTTTTGAAGGCATTAGTTCTAATCGAATCTGTTTGGGTTTTGTCTTGCCAAATGATATATAGGGAGTCGAGCTTGCTTTGGGCATTTAGGTAACTACTTGTAAAGACTAAAAAAAGTAGGATGTTTATTTTTCGCATTTTATTTTTTTTAGGGTACACAAGGGTTGAGCTATGAACAGTACAGGAGCAAACTACCGTTTACTTTCCGCCACGCACATAGCGAATTTTTTTTTTGTCCAAAGCAAAATCCCAAAGACTTTGCAGACTTCCTAAAAATACGCAAAACCTACGATTAGGCCCGAAGCCCGTATTGCTTATAGGTTGTGTTGTACACTGGTATTTTCTTTAGAGTGTCTTGCTATATAAAAGTTGGTTATTATCAATTGCTTTTTAGCTTTTCAGCTACTTCATCATAATACTCTTGTGTAACTACCTCAGTCCAAGTAGTTGGTTGTCCACCACCATATAAAGCCAAATATGTTACATCACTAAGCTTGGTGGAGGAATGCCAATGTTCGACATCTTTTTCACATTTAATTATATCGCCTTTTTTCAAAATTACAGGCTTATTTCCCTTCTCCTGATAATAGGCTTCTCCATCTACAATTATTAAGACTTGAGCAGAACCATGTTTATGCCAGTCCAATGTTGAGTTCGCTTTAAAAGTTGCTTTTGTAATATTATAGCCTAATTCGTCGTCATCGTGAATAATGGCATTCAACCAAGCTTCTCCTATATAATGGGTGTTAGGAGCTTTTGTTCCTTCGATAAGATAAGAGGACACACCGTAATCAGAGTCCTGTGAAAATACAGATGCAGATACTAAAATAAACAGGAGTAAAATTGAATTTTTCATTTTCTTAAAGTTTAAATACTTCATGTAAGTTAAGAGTTTTATGCTTGTTTACAACCAACATATAGACGTACCATGGTAGGTGTATTTCTCAATTTAGCACATAAAACATACCCTCTAAGTTACCACTTAAGAATAAACCTGCAAATTGCATTTCACACACCATTTCGGAAAAACATAAATGGTTAAATCATGTATGGTTTGTTTTATTTTTACGACAAAAAGGTCATGTCAACGAAAATTCTCTTGATTTATAATGCCAATAGCGATACCGGTAGTAAGCTATTAGATTTTGCCCATAAAATTATAAGCCCTGCAACGTACAACTGCGCCCTCTGCTCGTTAACCTTCGGTAGTTTTACAGAGAACAAGCAATGGAAGGCCTTTAGAGAACGTCTATTAGCCAATGGCTACGAACTTGAATTCTTACATAAAGATGAATTTCAAAAAAGCTATAAAAGCAAATTTGGGCATGCATTTACCTATCCTATTATACTCGTAGAAACCCCACACGATTTAGAGGTGTTGGTCACGACCGAGAAATTGAATGGCTTCGAAACGGTAGAGGAGTTGGTGGCTGCTGTTAAGTTTTCAGTTGGCAGTGCCAGTTTACTGTAGGCAGTTTTCAGTATTCAGTTGGCAGTATCAGTATTCAGTAGGCAGTTTTTTTAAGTACAAGGTAAAAGATAAAACGTACGAGGTACGAAGTGAAAAGTAGCTGGGGGTTTAAAAAATGTTAGTTGGGAGCAGTCGAGAACCTTTCGTGTTGTAAACCTGTTTTTTAGTTGCGATAAATCTGTATTTTAACTACGCTATGTTCATTATTGTGTAGAGGTTCAAGGTCGGTTTTTAATGTCTTTAGGAATTAGGGTAGCTCACCGTATGAGGTTTTAGTACGTTAAGTTTGTTAGCGCTAAACCTGCCTGTCGCGGCATGCAGGTTTTGCAGGTATATGTCTAGTTGGAGATTACTCAGGAATTTTCAAAGTAGGTGAGCACAAGCAACCCGCCTGAATGACAGCGTTGGGCAGGTTACGCACATAGCCATTGTTGTGCTATCATCAGTTAATTTTTTAGACATTTTTTTTGTAAATGTTCTTTCAAAATATGTATTTCTTCTAACATTAAATTATATAATTCAACCTGTCTGGTGTTTGCCCCAACAAATTCTAACGACTCATTGAGTAATCTTGTTCTCATTTTAGTAGAAAGCGTATCATTTTCAAGAGCAAGAGTTTGCACGATTTCTTTTAAGTCTTCATCAAGTCCATTCTTGAATCTACCCACTCTTAATGAGGCCTGGACAGAACCATTTGCGAAATAGTCGTTGTGTGCAAATGATATATCTACGGCATGTTTACCATTGATCATAATTATACTCTTGAGTTCTTCGACTCTATTGAAATAATGATTGAGTGCTTTTATGATTGACTTATCGCTTATTATATTAAGGTTTGCTCCAGATTTTAAGTCTTCATATGCTGAATTGTTCGGCTCAAAATCAGAATAAATAGCCTTGGTTGAAAGAAATACTTGTGAGCCAATCTCAACTTTTTTAGCATTATCATTCAGTAGTAACCTAACTGATTCATTTGATGCCACAAGACGTTCTTCTGCTAATAGCAAAAGGTTTTGGATCTGTTGTTTATCTAGTTTAACGTCATCTAATAGTCGGCAATAGTATTCATTCTCTAATTTTATCTGCTTGTGATGGTCATTCCAGTTATTTAATTGCAGGGCGATGAGGATACCGATAACCACAAGAATTATTTCTCCAAGGGCATATTTCAAATACTTTCCTGTTTTGCCATCTGAAAGTAAATTTTGACGAATTTTTCTAAAGAATTTTATCATTGGTTGGTTGCATTGTGGCTATCGGTTTATGTATGGTTAGTTGCTATGTTCTTTGTTAGCCTTTCGTTATTTTGGCATTTTTATAATTAACATATTTATTGTTAGTACTTCCCTGCTAGTTTATTTCTTTATTTAGTAATTCCAATATTTCAACAATGCGGTCTCTTAATATAAAAGACTGTTGTTGAGTATTTCTATTAGTTGTTATACATCTTACTAAATGATCTTCATAATCAGGATTATCTAAAAGTATATTAAAATCAGAAAAGTGTTTTGAGTTTCCTATATCTTTTATTTCTGAAGCCCTGTTTTCTTGGTCAATCAAAAATGTATATAGAATACCTGTTTTCATAGCCTTGTTGCGTAGTGTTCTTAGTTGATAGTTCTTAATCAAAAATGGGATATAGATTTCATTTCTGTATTTAGCCCAAGTTTGTTCACCTTCAGTAACCTGTACAATTTCACTGGTCCAAATTGAGAGCAGCCGTTTCAAGCTATCATTTCTAATCAACCTTAAATTTCCTGAGGTTGCTAAGTCGTTAATTATAGGGTCAAAAGTTGTATATGGGACTGTTTTTGCCAAATGCATTTCTATACTATCTACTTTTCTGATATTGGGATTATCAATATTTGCTAATAATTGAATGGCCGAGTTCATCATATAATCTCTGATGCCAATTTTTTCATCCAATTGCTTAAGATTGCTTTTAAATTCAGAGCGTAGTTGCTTCAAAATTGCGGTTTCCAGTTTTCTATCTATTCTTGATTCATTCCAATTATTAATGCTTAACGCAATCAAGATACCAATAACCACAAGAACAATTTCGCCGATGGCGTATTTCAGATATTTTCCTGTTTTGCCTTCCGAAAGCAAATTTTGGCGAATTTTTCTAAAGAATTTAATCATTGGTTTATGGTTGGTTATAATGAAGTACAACGGTTTGGGTATGAGCAGTAGCTCTCTCCTAATTTTGATTAATTTTAATTGTTTGTTTTTACTTCGATTTTCGTTTTTGTTACGAATTGAAGCTATTGATTATAACCGTTGTTGTGCTTTCGTTATTCTTTTTTCTCTAAAATAGTGATAATCACTCTTGTTTTATCATTTATTCGTTTTAGCTCGATAATGCAATCCTTATTCATCCAAAAGTGAACAGCAGCATTTCTTAAAAATATATTTTTGTCATTGATTATTTCACGCGCCAAATTTTCATTAGATGCACTTGGAAAAAGAAAAGAGGTATAGTCAGTATCAAATTTTAATGCATTCGTAAGGGTGTAAAGTGGTGCGTCAATAGGTGTAGCCCAATCATAATTTGTTTTAAAATTTAACTCTACGAATTGATAATCTTCATAGTGCTTTACTATACTGTCTCTTATCTCTGTTTTTGAAATAACGCTTAAATTCCCAGTACTTGACAAGTCCTCAAATGTGGACGTTGAAGGGTTGAAAATAGGATAGAGAGTGCCAAATACCATGTATTCGCGTGTGAGTGCAACCAATGTGGAATCATTATAATTTTCATCTTTAAGAACATTGCTAAAATTGACTATTTTCTCGTTGTTTTTTTCGAGACGTTGGATTTCATTCGAAAATGTAACAATGTCTTTCTTTAATTCATTATGCAGTCTTTTCAGGTAAACGGTTTCCAATTCATTTTGCTTTCTTTCTTCATTCCAATTGTTTATTGATAGAGCAATCAAAATTCCAACTACGACAAGTATAATTTCGCCAATAGCATATTTCAAATACTTTCCGGTTTTTCCTTCTGAAAGTAAATTTTGTCTAATTTTTCTAAAAAATTTTATCATTGGCTATTGGTTAGTCATAATGAAGCACAACGTACAGATATACATTCCATGGTATGTATATTTCTCTTATTTACTGGGTAAAACGTACCCTCTAAGATACTATTAATGAATAAACCTACAATTTGCATTCTATCTATGATTAGAGATATACTTTGTGGTACGCAGGTTTTTTTCGTTCAAGGTTTTTAAATAAATGTCAACAAATAACCAATTATAGCACCTCCTAAAACAATAAATGCACTATTTAGTTTTTTGAAAACAAATACGACAATTAAACTAGTAATAGCGATTACGATTGTTCGCCAATCCATTAATGTGTCTTTCGCCATTTCCACACAAACGGCAATTATCAATGATACTGCTGCAACATTTACTGCATCTAATATTGTGCCTATAATATTTGATTTTCGCATTTTTGGTATCAATGGGTTTACTATCAGAACAAAAAGAAACGAAGGAAGGAAAATTCCAAGCGTTGCCGCAAGAGCTCCCGTTATTCCATTCATTTGCCAACCTATAAAAGTCGCGGTCGATAAAACTGGACCTGGCGTTATTTGTCCAACAGCAACTGCATCGATCAACGCTTGTCTTGTAAGCCATCCATTTGCAACTAATTCTGAATCGAGAAAAGCAAACAAAACATATCCGCTGCCGTAAAGAATTGCACCAACCTTTAGAAAAGTCAAAAATATTTTTAATACTCCAATTTTTGAAGGGTCGGTTACTTGAAATAGAATAAGTGGTATAAAACTCTTCAAATTACCTGTATTTTTTTTGAAAAAATAAATACCCAAACCAAGTAAACCACAACCAAAAAGAGCTATTATTTCGTTTACACCAAATAAGCAAGCCACCAAAGTGATGATGCCTAAAATTGCAAGTTCAGTATTTTTTACCGCTTTTTTTCCAAGTCGGATAGCTGCCACAACAATTATTGCAATAACTGCTGGTTTAATTCCATAAATGAATGGCTCAACTTTTGGCAATTGACCATATTCTTGATAAAGCCAAGCAAAAACTGAAGTAATAATTACCGCAGGAAATATAAAACAAAATCCTGCAACAAAAAGACCTTTCCAACCTGCACGTTCGTGCCCGCAATGCATAGTCATTTCAGTCGAATTCGGGCCCGGAATTAAATTTGTAGCACCAACGAGGTCGAGAAAATGTTCTTGTGTCATCCACTTTCTTTTTTTGACAACTTCATCTTCCATCATTGCGATATGAGCTGCTGGACCGCCAAAAGCAATACTTCCTAACTTGAAGAATAATTTAGCAATTTCTTTTAGTTCATTTGTTTGGGACATTTCAAATTCAATTCAAATGTTTAATGTTAGCACGATTTTCAGCTTGCGCACAACGTTTTTGTCTATAGTTTTTTGCGTGGTTAATTACCTAGTTAACCAATAAAAACCTAATAGAAAATCTGATATGATTTTTTAAATAGATCATAATTAATTACACCTATTGTTGTAAGCTAGCTATTTTCATTTCATTCTTTATTTTGTAAAATTAAAATTGGAATGTCAAATTGACTTAGAATTTGAAATGTATCGTTCTTTAAAAATTTTTCAAATAGGCCTATTCTATGTTTTACTAAAATTAAAAGGTCAATGTGTTCACTAGCGTATGCTTCATAGATTTTTTTTAACTGAGAACCGTCTTTTGATTTTTTGTAATTCACAATATTCTTCCAAAATGCTGAAGTGAAGGTTTCTTGTTTCAATGATTTGGAGGTAACCAAATTTGAATCAATATTAAATTTCAGTAATTGAGGCTTAATCACATCCATCTCTACGTCCTTTCTCTGAATGTGCCATATGTTTTTAAGTTTTGAAAAAGAAAAAACATCACGTTTGGAAGGTAGAAGCAAAACAGGGCATGGTGATGTTGTGGTCAAAAAAAATAGTTTATCACTAAACGTTACATTGGATTTGGATGGATAACCAGTTCTTCTGCTCAAAATTAGCAATTCATACTTATGACTAATTTTACTAATATTATCAGAAACAGCGCCTTCACAAGCTATTACTTTGAAGGGTTGATGGTCTTTTTTTTCTATATTTTTTTTATAGAAATCAATCAGCATTTGTTTAATACCTTGATCATAATCTAATGCACCAAAATCATATTCTCTATTATAATCATAGCCAGAATAACAATGTATTAAACTTATAGATGCACCAAATTCCTTTGCTATCAAATTAGCATAGTGTAGTGCGTTTTTTGAGGTTTCCGAAAAAGATATGGGCAAGAGTATATTTTTCATAATTATGTCCAATTTAAATTAACAACTATACTGTCAATGTAAACTCTTTTCAGCTTATTTACAATGGTTGGTATAAGAATAGTTGCGGGCTTACTTGCGAAGATTTTCCGCAAGAAAATCAGACGTAGTATACTTGCAACGACCTTTGTTAAAGCTCAAAATTGAGCAATTATGTATATGGTTGGCAAACGTTATTTTTTAAAGCCCGAATGTTTCTGTTATTAATACTTTTTATTTTTCAGTATCTTTTTTAAATTTTCTATTTGCCGTAATCCAAATAATTATTCCGAAAGCGATAACTAGTCCACCTAAAATATAAGTTGTAGGTTCATTGTTTGTTGCTAGGAATAGTCCAAGAATAAGTCCCAATCCTAGAATAAGATGAGAAATTATTATTAATAGTATTAAAAAGTGCTGATTGAATGAGATTTTAACTTCTGTAATATTTTCAACATTATTTTCTGCTAATTCACCGTTAACAACAGTCCAATTTTGGAACGCATAATACCAAGGATACAGAATTCGCTTACGAAAATTAAAAGTTTTGCCGTTTTTGTTTTTAAATGTAAATCCTCCAATAGAGTTAAGTTCAGATTCTAGTTCTTCAATAATTCCTTTCGGTTGGTTTTTTAATTTAAAATTCCAATTTTTCATATAATCTCTGTTGTTTTTTAGTTTTTGCTAATTTTATGCTATGGTTAGTACGGGATAAAAAGGAACTGACCTTTCGATTAAGCACCTAGCCAAAACTTTTTATTTTGTTTTATCTTTTCAGTTTTAAAGCCAAATCAAAAAGATTTGGCGGACTTAGTTGTAAACTACAAACTTTTTATTAAGTAGCGAAGCCCGTATTAAATATAGCTATTGTTGACAGCGGTTTAGATTTTAACATCCAAATCAAGTCTAATTCTATTTCCCGTTTCTTTTGTTATCCCATAGGGAATAAGTTGTTCCACTAGATAATATTTCATCTTTAAGCTTGCTCTTTTACCAATCATAAATCCTGTTACGAGTTCAATTCCATTGAAATTGGTTAATCTACCATCTGGTGAACCAAATGAGGAATAGTCCCATCTTGCCCAATCGTTTTGAGCCATAAAGTCTACAGCTGAGTATTGCTGAAGATTGGCATAACTAGTTTCAAAGACCCAATCTCCTTTGCGTTTTAGTTCACCACATTTTAAACCAATTACATAACCCGATTTTTGTTTTTTAAAACTGGGTGTAATTGAGTCAATGTGATTATAATTCCGTAGGTTGTTATAATAATCAAACTCAATATTTAACAATGGTTTTTTAATTAAATGGAGTCTGGTACCAATGTGAAGAATTGCATAATCAATTTCGAACGTTTCATTACCGTCGGGAATATTAGGCACATTTTTGAACAAGTAGAAAGAAGGGAATAAGTCAAAACGATTTTCTAAAAATGTGATGTACGCTTGGTATCCCTGAAAATAAGTGTCCTGACCCAACGATTTGCCTGAGGCAGACATTATAAAATGACCACCCCTGATGTCCAAAGAATTTATTATGTCCGAGTTAATTCGAAAACCCTTTCCAACAAATATCCCCTCAGGGTACACATTGTCACTCCAAAAAAGTTCATTACTCTTTTCGAATGGAAAAGTATTCTTTCCAACCCAAAACTTAAAAGTATTCCATTTACCTTGAAAGTATGCCTTTTCTAGTCCAATTGGCAAAGTCCCAAACTCCTTAAATCCATCTCCTAAAGTTAATTGTGGGTCTTGCTGTTTGCTTGGGTTCCCAGTTCTTATTCGAAAACCAATGTTATACCATTTGTCGTCATATTCGACTCCTGCTCTTAACCGATAACGAAATCTCGTTCGGTCGTCACGAAAAGTTCCGTCTAATTTTTTTGAATTCCAGTCTTGTTCTACCCGAAATCGAAAGTCAGCGTTAAAACTCAGCTTGGCTTGAATAGAGTCTTTTTGAGCAGATAATGTTATATAAAAAACTAAATTTATTACTATAAACGATATTCTTTTCATATTGCTTACAACGGTCAGTATAAGAATAGTAGCGGATTAAAACGCATTACTTTTCAGTTAAGTTCAGCCCTTTTTTAGATTTATTTACTTTGGATTTAGCACTAGAACCGCTATTGTTTTTATACATTGTTAGCGGTTCGGGCTTTCTTTTCTTTCAGTAAATACGTAAAGTAACATATGTGTCTTGTTTTTTGTGTTCAACTCGTCAGGTCCAGTATAGATGTAATTTATTTTTATGTCAGGGTGTTCTTTTTCAAATGCTTTAATTGTGTTTTCTAATGTATGTTTGTCTCCCAAAAATGGGAAGTCAAATTTATAAACGTCCGGAACCACTTCTTCGCCTTGAACAGGTTTCGTTTTGTTTATATAAGTGTAATTTGAAAAGTCAATGATTGAATAAGAAGTAACAAGTGTAAGGACTGTACCGACTATAAGCCCAAATTTAATGTCTTTGGATAATGTAAAATTAATAATTCTTTCACCTGAGATTGAATTGTACTTGAATATAGCCCAAGAAACAATTAGTATTATCCAAAAAATACTGTGTTCAAGTAGCGTAAATCGGTCACCAAAAACTTGGTCTCCAATAGTGAAGAAACTGAATAAAAGTACTGAGAATGAAATACCTCTGTAGAGCCATTGTTCCGAACGATTGTCTTTTCCATTAAATAAATTGAATAATGAAAACAAATAACAAACAAAAGCAATAATTTCTATAAGTGAAACCACGGCTAATGCTATTGTTGCAAAAATGGGGTCTTTAAGTCCTAATGAAGCAAAGAATTTAATAAACAGCGTATAAAAATCTGCACCCACCCATAGTGGATAAACATCTGGAATAATTTTATCGATAACAGTTGTGGCTGCAAAAAATGTCCAATAAACGAGGACAAAGTATTTTATAAGTCTTTTTTCTTTTATCATTTATTATCAGCTTGAATGTAAATAATAAGTCCATCCGATTGCCCCAGTCGCAGGGGTTTTGGTGCTGTATAAATGTAGTTTATACTTAAATCTGGATTGTCTTCTTTAAATTTTGCAATGGAATTCTCAAATGCAGTACTGCCTGCAAGAAAGGGGAACTCGATTTTGTATTTATTCTCTGTAATTTTTTTGGCTTGAACAGCTTGTGTTCGTTCTATAAACGAAGTTTGATTAAACCTAAAAATAGCAAAGGTCGTTATAGAACCAATTATAACAACAATTACAGAGGAGACTAAAAACTGCTTTTTCCCTATTGAGAAATTGTCAAATAACTGAATCTTATCTATGCCGATAAAAATAATCCAGGATAACAATGCAATAAACCAAAACAGAGCGTGTTCTAAAAGCTCAAAATGGTCGCCAAAAACTTGGTCGCCAATAGAGAAGTAAATATAGGTGGTAAGTGTTAAGGCAATACCTACAAAAAACCAAGTACGAGAAGCTTCAAGATTTTTTCTACTAAAATGATACAATGCTCCTACAAAAAAGACTAAAGCAAAGGTTTCTAATGCCGCTGTTATTATTAAAGCAATATTTGTGACTATTGGACTACCAAGACCAAGCGAGTCAAAAAAACGTTCAATTTGTGCAAACCTGTCTTTACCGACAAACAAGAAATGAGCTCCTCCAATCAATTTGTCAATAACGTTTAAAGCCCAAAATAAAGACCAAAAAATTAAGATAAAATAACGGATAAGGTCTTTACCTATTATTTTGTTGTGTGTTATTTTTTGCTTCATATTTTTTCTATGTTAAGCATTTTTCATTTTCTCGTGTCGTTCTTTTGCCTGACCGCTAACGGTTGGGCTAAGCGTAGTAAACTTGCAACGAGCTTTGGTTA